>CAZFSN010000031.1:0-11308 GCA_964521815.1 uncultured Ignavibacteria bacterium
TAGATGGCTCGAATAACTGTCTTAATCGATGATATCATAAAACTTTCACAGGCGAGTATTACCGGCGAACCCAAGCCCTCGAAGGTTGCGGCGCTGTGTGACCTGGCTGGCGCCGGCGGCGTGGCTGTCCAGATTAAAGACGGCGATATAACCCCCGAACGCGAACGGATTATAAAGGGGCTCAAGGAAGTTCTGGGTATACCGCTGGCTTTAATAATACCGGCCGATAACCGGGCAATTGAAAAGGCGATCGATTTGGCGCCATCGATGGTGACGCTGGCGGATATCGTTCCCGGCGACAGCGATTATGTTTCCAGGTTGCAGGTTGCCAATATCATAGTCGCTATTGAAATTTCTCCTGATCTGGATCAGGTTAAAGCGGCCGCCAAAATGAAAGCCGATTATATTGCAATCGATGTTTCAGCGTATTGCACCGAGAAAAACCTGTCGACGCGAGTGGATATTTTGAATAAAATTTCCAAAACAGCCGCCCTGGCCGAACGTCTGAATGTCGGCGTTATAATTACCGGCCCGGTGACCCTGACTGATATCACCAAACTGGCCGAGATTGAGGCAATCGAGGATTTCTTTATCGGGCACGCGATTATTTCCAAGGCGATAATGTATGGCCTCAATAGCGCCGTGATGGAATTCAAGGCGGAAGCCAATAAAATTTAAAATCAATTGAACAATTCGGAACCGACATCCGTATATATAGGTTGTCTGTATCTTAATATTGGAGGTTTTTTTGTAAATTGATGTCCTCAATGTCAGCTTTTTCGGTTCGTAATATTAGCCGCTATATTTTTGTCAATTTCCTTGTAATCGTAATTCACGTTTGTACGGCAGAAGCTTATACTATCAGTGGTTCCGTTAGGGATTCTATAACCGGCGAAAATCTGCCGGGAGCATCAGTTTTTGTGGTCAATTCAAGTCTTGGAGCCTCATCGGATTATCGCGGGCGTTTTGTTATCAATGATTTACCTGAAAATATTCGTGAAATAAAACTTAAAATTCATTTAATCGGTTATGATGATAAATTTGTCGAGTTAAGTAATATTAACGACCTTTCAGCGATTAAAATATCGCTGACACCCTCACCCTGGAAAATGGATAATGTCGTAATTACCGGTACCCGTCGTAATTATATTCTCAAAGATGTCCCGGTCACAACCGAGCTAATAACCGCCGATGAGTTCAGGAAGACCGGCGCGTTGACTGTCGATGAGGCGCTGGATTCGCATATCGGTGTGACTATTACCGATGATTTATCAGGCAAGGGTATCTCATTGCGCGGTGTCGATCCTTCGCGCGTGCTTGTCTTAATAGACGGCAACCGGGTGATCGGCCGGGTTCAGGGTTCGTTGGATATTGGCCAATTGCCGCTGGCCAATGTCAAGCAGATTGAGATTATCAAAGGCACTGGTTCAACGCTGTACGGTTCGGATGCTCTCGGTGGCGTGGTAAATATTATTACCAGAAAACCACCGGCCCTGACAAGTTTCAACTTGTATGGCAGTTACGGAAGTTTCAATACATCAAATATACAAGCTGATATAAACTCCCGCCTTAAGGGTAACGGCATAAATTTTACGACCAAATACGAACATACTGATGGTTTCGATCTCGATAAATCAACCGAACATACCAATGGCCTGGAGAATGTCGACCGCTTTAATATCAACAACAAAACAGTTGTAGGCATTTCACCTGGCTGGGAGATCGAGATCGCGCCCGGTTTTATGGCGGAAAGCAAGTACTGGATCGAAACCCAGGAAATCGGCAGTGATATAAAGATTAATTTTGATGATTACGAATACAACTATCGCTATGATTTGTCTCTCAAATCAAAAACGAATTTGAAAGATAAGGCTGATTTAATTCTTGGCCTCGATGGCTCGTTGTATGATCATACCTGGGAGAAATACTCCCGGGCCGGAGTGTTTATCGATACCTCGATTACCAAAGATGATATCGTGGAATTTTCGCTTTTGTATAATCGCACCCTGGCCAGCGGGCATATTCTAACATTCGGCGGCGATTTATCGACTCAGGGCTTGAGATCAGAACAATTGGCCTCAGGCGATGAAAGGATTTATCAACAGGATATTTATACGCAGTACGAATGGCGGCCCGTTAAGAAGATTATCTTACTTCCCGGCGTCCGTTTCGAACATCACAAGACCTACGGTGATCATTTCAATCCCAGTTTTAATATCATGTGGGATGCTTGCAGCTATTTCAATTTACGGGGATCGATCAGCCGCGGTTTCCGGGCGCCATCGATAAAGGAATTGTATTTCGAATTCGATCACAGCGCCGAGGGCTACAAGGTGATAGGCGGCGGCGAACATCTCCGTCCTGAAACCAGCGATAACTTCTCGATAACCGCCGAGATCAATTATAATAAAAAGGCTATTCACAGGTTTACTTATTTCCGAAACGATTTAAACGACCTGATTGAATTCGTCGAAATCGATCCATCGGAGTACGATAACCCGGCCGACACATCGATATACTATCGCGGTATCTATCGCTATGATAATATCCTGAAAGCAAAAACCGAGGGTATCGAATGGGAAACGGAGATAAGGATTTTGGATAAGCTGGATTTGTCGTTTTCCTATACATATCTTTTAGCTAAGAACCTGTCCGATACTCTATCCGGCGATTCCGCGCCCGATCTAATCAATCGCCCCCGGCATACGTTTAAATTCAATACCGGCTATTTAATCGCGCTAATCGGCGTTGACCTTAATTTCTGGGGTTACTGGCATGATCGAATGCTGTGGACATCTCGAGGCGATACGCCAGAATTGACTAGCGATGACTACGCCCCCTCACGCTGGAATTTGAATATCGGTTTAGGCAAAACGCTTTTCCGCAACTTCGATTTGCTGTTTAAAGTTGAGAATATAACCAATGAAACTAATGTTAATTACAATTATTGGCCGGAAAGGAGTTATAATTTAAGTGTTGCATTTAATTTTGAGAAAGGAAAGTAAAATGATAAAAGCTTTAACGTTTTCGATTCTTATTTTAACAGTATTAATATTCGCCTGTTCGAAGGATAAAACATCGCCGACAGGACCCGACAATACGGTTACCACCACCTGGGTTGAAGATGGTGGCTATTGGAGCACTTTGTTGGATGCTAGTAGTTCTGATAACTATGTTTATTTTAGCCTCAGCACAGGCGATATGGTTTCACTTACCGATGAGCAAGCCGCCGATAATGATAGCTGGGATATTTCGTTTATGCGATATCATATCAATTTGAATGGCGGATTGACCGGCACGAAAGGCGTGGTGGCCGCCGATCTGGCGGCGGCAGGATCGGCTGATTCGATATCATTCGCGGCGGTTGTCGATACCTCGGATATGATCGGGCATGACTGGACGGGAGATAATTACGTGTTTGCTGTTGATGACTGGTATTTATATACCGGGCCGCCCAATCATGAACTTCTGCCGACGAATAATGTTTATGTTATCAGGGATGCCGAAGGGAAGTATGTGAAATTCCAGGTCATCGGTCTGGAGAATCCCGGTATGCCGCCGAATATGGGTTCAGTCGTTTGCCGTTTCGTCTATGCCGCGTCGGGCGCCGATATATCAGGCGATCCGGATACTGTGACTGTCGATATCGGTGACAGCATAGGGTATCTCGATTTTTCAACAGCTATGCAGGTAACGCCGGCTGATCCGATGAGTTCCGCCGATTGGGATATAGCTTTCACCAATTATGAGATTCATCTGAATTCAGGTTATTTCGGGCCGGGTATAGCCGAAGCTTACCCGGTTTATCAGGATATGCTCGATCCTACTGATTTTGATAGCTTGACACTTGCATCGACAAACGATAATGCATATTTTACTGATGGAATAGGATCTGTCTTCGACAATTGGTATAATTATATACATTCAACTAATAGATTACCTTCGAAAAACCATGTTTATTTAATTAAAGCTAACAGTAAAGTTTATAAATTACAAATTTACAGTTATTATCACTTAGATACCGATGTAGATGGTTGGTACACGTTTTACTGGGCAGAATTAAATTTGTAGAATAAGCTTGCAGACAATTAAAAAGCCGCCCCCATTTCGGAGACGGCTTTTTTAGTGGCACCCGGTTGATTTATTCTGTGTCAGCCCAGATAGGTTGACTGGTTGGCAGTTGTTCCGGTCGCAGGATTTCCTCCTTTCCCTTTAAGGTGAAAATTCCACTATCGCGGGTGGCCACCAGAATGTCTTTGCCGTCCTTGAAAAGCCCAACCACGCGTGAGTCGGCGAACTCCGGTACGGCTTGCAATGTATCATTGGCGTACACGAACAGGCCCTGATCGGTACCGATATAGGTATTCAGCGCGCGAGGCAAGAAACAGTTGACCTCATAGACCTCGCTGGAATCGCTGATGAAAAGCTGGTTCCACGATCCGCCGTCATACCGAAATATCCCCGAGGGTGTTCCCACCCAGAGAAACGGGTAGCTGTACTCCAGCGCGGTGACGAAATCGAATATCGAAGTATCGCGCGTTAAATAACGTCTCTGCCATTTCTCGCCATCGAAACGCCACAAGCCATCGCCAAACGTCCCGACCCACAAACCGTCAGTATCCTCGGTTAAGGCGTTCACCAAAATACCGGACTTGAGGATGGTGTCGGCTTTGTCCTCGTTAAAATAGTAAAGGCCATCATTGGCTCCCACCAGGTAGCCCTCGCCGAACTTGAGCACGACATTGACTGGCCGGCCCAAGTCGTATTCATCGTACAACTCGAGATAATTATCGCTGATAATTATCAGCTTCTCGCCGCCGATAATCACCTGATTTTCCTCGTACACGATACAATCCAACTGATCGGCGAAAGCGCTTAGCTCCGATTCGACCGGATCGGTCCAGCCTGCGCTGTCTTTGGTGATTGAGTAAAGCTTGTTGCCGGAGAGGATTTCGAGTCTGCCGTCATTATGAAATACTTTTTCGATTTCCGGACGGATTTTGGCGACCAAATCGGCTTGTTCATCAAGCTGACCGGCCGTGTCAATCGGTATAACCTGGTCGGCAGTCGCCTCGACCATAACCAGTTTCGGTTTCTTTTTCAGCGATACCCCAATAATTAGTATAAATGCCAATAACGAGACCGCGATGATCGAAACCAGTTGCCCCCGCTGTGATAGTTTCTCTGACTTTTTCATTTTTCCTCCTTTTTAAAGGTTGGTTGTTTTTGTTTCCGATTAATATTAATTCAAATACCATGCCAGGCAGGCAACGTGTTGCAGGGCAAGAGATTATTGCGTGATGGCCGAATTAAATGTGTGTCAATCATTAGTCGCGTGTGTCATTTTGTAAACGATTTCAAAAGCCGATTTATGCTCTAACTTACCGCATATATGTTTTTCTGTTATTTATTTTTCAATAATTGATGAAACATCCGCGAAGAATGAATGTAAAAACTGATGCGGGATTGAAGTATCTTGACTGATCAAACGATTTTGACATATAATTTAGGCCAAGGAGAGAGTATGATTAAAAAGCTATTGGGCTGTCTAATTATTTTGATATTATTAACACCGATCATTCCGGCGGATACCAATATTGATATTCTGGGTGAAATCGTACTGAAGAAGAACCGCCGATTATATATCGATAAAGGCCGTGATGATGGAGTCGAGATCGGCTATAAATTCGATATTATCTACAACGGCAAAAACCTGGGCAGTTCGATTGTTTCGTGGGTGGGTGATGACATTTCCTATGCCAGACTCGATTCGGCGGTTTTTTATCGTTACTATTACATCGAGCCGCTTGAGGCGAAAATTTATATGGTCGCGCCATCGGCTTACAAAGGCGGGATACTTCATATTCCCTTTTATAATGATCTGAGTTTATCGCCTTCCGATATTATTAGTCCGGATGAACAGACTGTTGCCAATCTTCTTTACGACGGCCTGGTGCGGCTTGATGACAACGGCGATATTGTCCCCGGTTTGGCGCATTCGTGGGAGGTGCATGGCCACACCTACACATTCTATTTAAACGCCGAGGTCAAATTTCATACCGGTAAATATCTGGATGCTCTCGATGTCGCTTATTCACTGGTGCAGTTGGCTCAGGCGCCAAAAGTGACCCCAGCCTCGTCATTTATAATTGAAATCGACGGTTATGACGAAGTTCATGCCGGCCGGAAAAATGAATTGCGGGGTGTGTTTATTCCCAATAAGCATACGATCGCTATCACTACCAAAGATACCTTCGTGCCATTTTTGAAATACCTGGCCGGACCCGGAGGCTATATCATACCATCGCTGGAGAGAACCCCGGTACCGCTTGGTACCGGCCCGTTCAAAGTCGTGAGCATGAGCGATAATAAAATTTCTCTGGCCGCCAACGAAGATTATTTCGGGGTCAAGCCGATTGTCGACAGCGTGATTTTCAGCCGCTATAACAATCGCAAGGAGGCCGCGCTCGATTTTGAATTGGGCCGACTCGACTTGATTTATTTCGATTCGCAGGACGATAGAGATTTATTGACCGGCGGCGATTATTCCAGCCGCAGGTATTATACCAGTTCGATGGTGATGCTTGGTTTTCAATGCGCGCACGATTATCAAAAAGATTTCAGTCTGGCCCGGGCGCTGCAGTATTTATTCGACAAGGAAAGTATCGTGCGAGTACTTCTGGGTAACACGGCCAAGGCCAGCGTCGGGATAAGCCCGCCGTCTTTGGGGCTTGAACCTGATAATGCCGACGAATATTATTTCATGCCCTCCGAGGCCAAAGCGAAAATCGCCGAGGTTAAAAACTTGCCGGATCAGTTCAATCTGGTTTATGATGACTCCGACCCCGTGCTGGAATCGATTGCCAATTATATCGCCGGCCAGCTTCGTTATACCGGCTTAAAAACCAGAATACAGAAAGCTAATAGTCGGACATTAACGCAATCAGCCGCGATAAGCACGATGGATTTTTATCTTTTCCGTTATGATATGCCGGTGCCGGACCCTGACGCTTTTTTCTACCCCGTGTTCTCGAAACGACTCGATGGGCAGACCAATTACCTTAATTATAACAACCCTCAGCTCGAACGAACTCTCGAAGCCGCCCGTCAACTGGATGACGAATACGCCAGGAAGGATGTCTATCAAGAAGCGGAAAAACTGATTATAGAAACGCCGCCGGTGATAAGTCTGTATAATCCTTATATGACAATCGCCTTTCGGCGCGATCTGGCCGGGTTCAAACCCGATCTGCGCGCGTTCGTCGACCTTCGCAATACATATTTTCAGGCGGGTAAATAAATATGCACAGGAAAATATTCTTTTTATTGTTAATCGTTTCGGTTTTGCCGTTTATCGGGATTACCATATTTCTGCATTTTCAGACCTTGAACCAGCAGCAGGAACTGGCCAAGCGCAGATTGGCCTCAGTCATAAGCGGCGTAGTCGGTTTTTATGATCGGACCGGGGCCGGTATTTTAAATCAAATTCAATCGTTGACCAATGACGATGATCTCAAGCGGACGCTTCTTCTAACCGATGAAATCGGCTTTATCGATCAATCGGCGCTTATCAAATCGACCGCGGTCCGCCAGAATCTGCTCAATCTGGACTACCTGACGATAATCGATCCTCAGGGAATAGTGCTGGCCCAGGGACATGACCAATCGATTTTCGGCATTTCATTAGTGAATGACCCCATAGTCGCCCAGGCGCTTGATGGTCAGGAAGTTCATTCGCTGGCCGTTCGAGATATTAAAGATAAATCCAGATTGATGGCTTTGGCGGCATCGCCGGTATGGTTTAAAAACCGGGTTATCGGCGTAGTCATGGGCGGCTCGATAATCGATGAAAGCTATTTACAGGATCTTCAGGCGCTCTCGGGAGCGGAGTTAATTCTCGTGCGTGACGGCCTGGTCGAAATAAGTACGATACCGGGAAACCTGAATGAAGTACCTATAGACACTACCCGCAACAAATTCAATTCGGTCGAATTGGGCGGCATCCCGTATAAGTTCGGCGCGTACGCCCTGGAAGATTTCTCCGGCGTGAAGATTGCCGATTTGCTGATCGGCATAAGCACCTATGACTTGAAAACGCTGTTTGATAAATTGTCCTTGATTTTTATATTATTCGCCGGAATTGGTTTTATTTTAGCTTTGGTCCTGGCCTGGAGTTTCGCCAACAAGATAACCAACCCAATTGTCGAACTGGCGGATATCGCTTCAAGATTGTCCATCGGTGATTTTGAAGTGGACATACAATCATCCAGAAAAGACGAGATCGGCAAGCTGGTCAACAGTTTTAATTCCATGGCGGCCGATTTGAAAGATTATCGCGACAAGCTTGTGAATTCGGAGCGGATGGCGGCGTTTACGCAGATGGCTCAGAAAGTGGCTCACGAAATTAAAAATCCGCTAACGCCGATACAGGTATCGATACAGGATTTAAAACGTTCTTTCGATGAGAAAAACGAAGAGTTCCCGCAAATACTGGAGAAATCCTGCGCCACCATTTTGGAGGAAGTCGCCTCACTGGCCCGCATAGTCAGGGAGTTTTCCGAATTCGCGCGGTTTCCCTCGCCCCAACTGGCAGCCGAGAACTTAAATGATGTAGTGGTCAAATTCGCCGATTTGTATGCCTCCGATATCGAACAGAACCGCCTTGTCCTAGATTTTACACAGGATAAACTGATGGTCAATATCGATCGCGATCAGATCAAACGGGCAGTCTATAATATCCTGAAAAACGCCTTCGAGGCCGCCGGCGAGACCGGTAAAGTTGAGCTAAAAACATATCGTGAAAATAGTCTGGCGGTCATCAAAGTGACTGATAACGGCCCCGGATTTTCGCCGCAGGCCAGGAAGAAACTTTTTTCACCGTATTTTACTACCAAACCCGATGGCAGCGGCTTGGGGCTGGTCATAGTCAAAAAAATAGTCAGCGAACATGATGGTTTTATTGAAATCGAAGATCAGGTCGGCATAGGCACGACCGTGATAATAAAATTGAGATTACATCAGTCATGAAAATACTTTTAGTCGATGATGAAAAGAATATTCTCGATTCGGTCGGCGGCGCGCTCAGGCGTTCCGGCTATGAGGTCGTTACCGCGCCCGGCTTTAGACAAGCGTTGACCATATGCGATAAATCTATCGAAGCCGCTTTGCTGGATGTCTGGCTTGATGACGGCGATGGAGTCGAGTTATTGAAAAAATTGAAAGCCGATTTTCCGGATTTAGTGGCGGTCATGATCTCCGGGCATTCGACTATTTCAACGGCTGTCGAAGCTATCAAACATGGCGCTTATGATTTTCTGGAAAAGCCGTTATCATTAGACAGACTGGAAGTGTTATTACAAAATATTGAAGATCTATTAGCCTTAAAAAAGCAAAGAGATGAGCTTCTGACTCTTCTCGAAGGCGAATTTAAACTAATCGGCGAATCACCGGCCATGGAGAAATTGCGCGATACCATCTTAAAATTCGCTCCCGAGGACGCGCCGGTGCTAATTACCGGCGAAAGCGGAACCGGCAAGGAACTGGTGGCTCGCCTCGTACATGGCAATTCATCCAGGCGGCAAGGCCCGTTTGTGCCGATAAACTGCGCCGCCTTGCCCGGTGAATTGGCGGAGGCCGAATTGTTCGGCTTCGAAAAAGGCGCGTTTACCGGCGCGATACGGCCGCATGAGGGGCATTTCCGACGGGCGTCCGGCGGGACGTTGTTTTTAGATGAAATCAGCGAAATGACGTCTCATCTGCAAGCGAAGCTTCTGCGAGTGATTGAAGATAAAAAAGTGACACCGCTGGGCAGTCAAAAAACATACGATATCGATGTGAGGATTGTGGCCGCATCCAACCGCGATTTGAAGTCTGAAGCTGCTTCCGGGGAATTCCGTCAGGACCTGTATTTTAGATTAAATGTCTTACCTGTCAGCGTGCCGCCCTTGCGAGAACGAATCGGCGATATAAAAACACTGACTGAATACTTTTGTTTTCAATATTCAAAAAGGGCTAATAAAAAACTGAGAAGAGTGTCATCGGCCGGTATAGCCTGTTTGGAAAAGCTGAATTATCCGGGAAATGTAAGGGAGTTAAAAAACTATATTGAACGCATTTTAATTGTCACCGATGCCGACCCGATAGGCGCGGATGATATCAATAATGTTTTGCCGGGATTGGTTAAGAAGAATGTCGACTCGATGTCATCGCTTAAACAAGCGGTTGAGGAGTTTGAGAAAGATTATATTTCCCGGGCAATTGGAGGCGCCGGTGATAATATAGCTCGGGCCGCCCGGACTTTGGGCCTCGAACGCAGCCATCTCTATAAGAAGATGAAAGCGCTTGGGTTAGAGCGAAATGAGACTTGATCTCAAATCCAATTTATTAATGGTTATTCTGATTTGTTGAAGATATTGTAAATAAAACCGATTTATCTTGACATATTGAGCTTGATTTATGATTATAGAAGTTTGTTATGGTTGACGAAGCCCCGTTGTTTAAAATCGAAGCGGTATTGGGGCTTGGCAACCCCGGTCGACGATATGCCGAGAACCGACACAATTTCGGCTATATGGTGGTCGACCGATTGGCTTTTTTGAAAAGAGAAGAATTCACGCGCGGCGATGGACCATTCGTCTATTGCCGGGTACCCATGGCGGATAGCGGTTTGTATTTGTGCAAATCGACTACCTACATGAATAACTCCGGCAAAGCGGCGATCAGCCTGTGCAAGTATTTCGGTATTCAGCCGGAAAATCTGCTGGTCGTTTCCGATGATTGCAATCTGCCGCTGGGAAAAATCCGTTACCGAATATCCGGTTCCGAGGGCGGTCATAACGGGCTTGCCTCGATAATCAGCGTTTTTAATCGGAAAGATTTTCCGCGGTTGAGGTTGGGCGTTAGCTTAAATCCTTCGGGTGTTCCTCTTGAGGATTACGTACTGGAGGACTTTACCCGCGATGAATTCGAAATAGTCGATCAGGTAATTTCCGCCACTCTCGGTTTTATCGAAAACCTGGCGGTCAATACGATAGATAAAAAATCGGTTACTTTTTCGGTAACCGGCGAATAGTTAGTTTAATTAATCGATACTCTCTACTCCGGTAGCGGGGTCAGTAAGTCCACAGGGAGGTTTGATGAAGACTTACGAACTTACCTTTATTTTAAATCCCAATCTAGACAAAGAATTGGTGAACACCGAAATTGACCAAATCACGTCTCTAATTACATCCAACAACGGCACAGTTCTCGAAGTACAGCATCTCGGTATGAGGCGGATGACTTATGAAATGAAAGGTTTCTGGCAGGG
>CAZFSN010000031.1:11408-18047 GCA_964521815.1 uncultured Ignavibacteria bacterium
AGGAGGAATTATAAGTGATTAAGAAAAGAAAGAAAATCTGCCGCTTTTGCGAAAAGCAGGTGAAACGGATCGATTATCGTGATGATCGGATTTTAAATAGATATATTTCGGACAGAGGCAAAATAGTGCCGGGCCGCGTCACCGGCGTTTGCGCCAAACATCAACGCTGGCTGTCGACGGCTATTAAGCGCGGCCGCGTGATGGGAATGCTGCCTTTTACATCGAGGGAATACAACAGGTAAAAACCTGAAACCAGAAGCGTGAATTGCTTAAATCGGATCGAACAAAATTATGGTCTTTGAACCTTGTCATTTTATTCTCCGGACTTTTGGCCGGGGTAATGATGATCAATGTCCTGTTGTTTCTGTGCGCCTTGGCGGCCCTGATCATCATGACAGTCAGGTTCCGCTATTCGTTTGTGATCTTGTCCTGTCTTGGCGCATTGGCTCTTTGTATGATTTTATATGGCATCTCCATGACCGCCTCATTCGGGTTATTAGTCATAATTCCGGGGTTGCTGATGGGCTATAAGACCAGGGTGTTCAATTCGCCTGCCTCGATTATCGCCTGGGGATTTTTCCCCTACCTTTTGCCGATCGGCTTGATGATATTTTATTATTCGCAGCTTATCGCTCAGACGCCTTATATTATCTCCGAGTTAACAGGCGCGATTGAATCGAGCGCGGCCGGTTTTGGTATTGCCGCCAGTGAACTTCAGGCGTTGTATACCGCTATTCCTGAGGTCATAAAATGGTCGTTAAGACTCATGCCGGGGATATTTTTCACCCTGTTTGTTTCGCTGGTCTTCTTTGCCTATCTTATCGCGACCTATGTTAGCCAATATTTTGGGGCGGTAGTACCGAAAATGAACCCTCTCTATTTATGGAAAGCCGGCGAAATCTGGCTTATTCCTCTGGGACTGGGGCTTTTTTTGGTACTGGTAGGCGGCAATTCGCCCAAGATTATCGGCGAAAACCTGCTGTTTTTCATGGTTCACCTGTTCGCCTTCTTCGGGATATGTATAATTGATTTTTATTTCAAAAGAATGAACGTGCATATCCTGATCAGATTGCTAATCTATCTATTCGTGATGGTGGTTGTAATAGTAGCCATCCCGGCGCTGGCGGTTTTGGGAGTAATCGATAGTAGATTCGATTTTAGAAAAATCACGCATTCAGCGGAGAATTCAAATATTTAGAATAAGGAGTATTAAATTGAAAGTAATTTTGAAGGACGACATAAAAAGCCTCGGGAATTGCGGTGAGGTAGTCGAGGTTAAAGGCGGCTACGCTCGCAATTATTTGATTCCCAGAAACCTGGCGGTTCAGGCGAGTACCGGCAACTTAAAATCGATTGATGAGATTAAAAAGCAGAAAAGTTTCCGGGACACTAAAAAGAAACGCGAATCCGAACGTGTTAAGGACAAGCTGGAAAAACTGTCGCTTACCGCCGAAGTTCAAGTTGGCGAAGAGGATAAGGTTTTCGGCTCGGTTACGGCGTCCAATATCTCCGGGCTTCTTCAACAGCAAGGTTTTGAGATCGATCGCCGGTTAATCCAATTAGAGGAACCGATCAAGGCGCTGGGAGTTTATACAATTCCAATAAAACTTGAGAAGGAAGTAATTGCTGAGGTCAAGCTCTGGGTCGTAAAGAAAGAAGATACGTTGGAATAAATTAGGTATTTTGCCAAAGATAGCTTGAACTTGTCTTTCGTTTTATTGTATAAATTGAATAAGCTCGTGGAATCTTTTTGCGTATTTGAGGATACGGCGGCCGGAATCGATGGTTATTATTATAAAGGAAAGTTCTGGATGACCAAAGTTTTCGTCGATAAGGTAGTTCCGAAATTTTTATTGTATGGGTAAGCCGAAATTCTTTGGTTAGATTGGCTTTCGGATAATCGGTAATAACCCGAAAACATTTTTACTGGAGTTGCCCGGAATGGGTTTGATTGAAGCACAAATAGGCGGGTTGGCGCTGGATATAACTACCAATTCGCCGGTAGTTACTCTAAGCCCCAAGGATTCTAAAAAAATCCTGCCGATTTGGATTGGCCATTACGAGGCCTGGGCTATAGGTATGGAGATGTCCGGGGTTGTATCCAAGCGGCCGCTGACTCATGACCTTCTATACGGAATCGTCAAGAGTATGGGAGGCGAGATCGAAAAAATCGCCGTTACCGAACTTAAGGATCAAACTTTTTACGCCAAGATTTCGATTAAATACAACGATTCTACTCTGGAAATAGACGCCCGCCCTTCGGATTCAATCGCAATCGCTTTAAAAGCCAAAGCCCCGATATTCGTCAACGAAGAATTATTCCAATTGAAAGACGAGAAGATATCAGGCATTCCCGACCAGGAATCGCTTCGCGAAAGACTGCGCCGGATAAATCCCGAGGATTTCGGCAAATATCAGCTATGATTATTCCTTATGGCGAAGCCCAGCCGCGGATAGAAGACAGCTGCTTTATCGCGCCCAATTGTATTATTATCGGCGATGTCACTATTGAAGCTGATTCTTCGATCTGGTTCGGGGCCGTGATTCGCGGTGACATCAATTCGATTAATATCGGCCGGTATACCAATATTCAGGATAACGCGGTAGTCCATGTCACTCACGAAAAATTCCCGACGGTAATCGGCGATTATGTCACCTGCGGCCATAGCGCCATACTTCATGGATGCAAAATTGGAAATGAATGCGTTATCGGGATGGGCGCGGTCATTCTCGATGATTCGTCAATCGGCGAGGGATCGATTATTGCCGCCGGTTCCGTGGTTAAAGAGCATGAAACCATCCCCTCCGGTGTTCTGGTTACCGGTAATCTGGCGTCCATAAAACGTGCCTTATCAGACGCCGAGAGGCAGGCGATTAAACAGTCGGCAATTAATTATTTCAACTATGTAAGAGGATATAAGCTGTGAAGAAATTGATAATATTGTTCTTGTTGATTTCCGTAAGTGTATCGTTTTCTCAGAAGCTGACCGGCTCTCCGCGGGAGGCTCTGTATCAGGCGTTGGATATCTACAGCCTTGGGCGTTACGATGAAGCCTATGAAAGATTCAAGTATCTTTCCGAAGTCTACTCGCTGGAAGAACATCACACGATTTTCAAGTTTATGGCAATAAAATCTCTCTATAAAGCGGGACATCTCGATCAGGCTAAAGACGGGTTCGAAAGTTTTATCAAGGATTATCCCGGCTCCACTTATTTAGGCGCCGCTAATATGTATTTAGGTCATATCGCTTATATCGAGGGCAAATTATTGGAAAGCGCGACTTATTATATAAAAGCCATAGATCTTTCGGGTAAATCAGAGGCGGGCGATATTTCGGCCGCCAACCTGGAACAGATGCTGCCGGAGGAGTTATCAATTGATGATTTGATTTACCTGGTAGACAATTACCCCGGTTCGAGTTTTGCCGGCGAAATATTATATAATCTGGGCAAAAGACATTTTAACGAGCAGAGATACAAACGGGCGGCGAAAGTATTCGAAAAATACCTGGCCAATTATTCTCCGGGAAGTCACACGGCCGAGGTCAAGCAGTTGTATGCCAAAGCCAGGGATAAGGGTTTCAATAAAATCGTAATCGGCGTTTTAGCGCCTATATCAGGTTCGTACGCCGATTATGGCAAACAGATGGTTGACGGCATAAAACTGGCGTTTAAAGAAACCTCCAAAATAAACAATAAAGAAATCGAATTGATCATAAAAGATACTCAGGGATCGCCGGTACAAGCGACTATGGCTATGAAAACTTTGGTTTTGGAGGAGCCATCGGTGGTGATTGGCCCGCTTCGCTCCGAATCGGCCGTCAGCGCCGCGATTGTCGCCAATTTCCACGGCATTCCGCTCATAACGCCTACAGCTTCCGAACGGGGGATAGCGGATTTGGGCGATGATATATTTCAGATATCGCCGCCGGCCGAGATAATCGCTACCTCGCTGGCTAAATATGCCGTGAACGATCTGGGTATCACAGAATTCGGGATTATCGCTCCGGGGGATTTCAATGGCCGTCAGGTGGCGCGCGCTTTCCGTCAGGAGGCCTATCAGCTTGGCGGAGAGGTCATAGCCAGCGCATTTTATGAACCGGGCGAAACCGATTTTTCCAATCAGATAAAACCGTTGCGCGATCAGTTGCTTATGAAAACAGAGGAACAACTGGCGATGTATCTGATCGATTCAACCGAATATTACGATGAAGAAAAAGAGAAATGGCTGGATCAAAAAGACTGGCGAGTTTATTTAGGCGGACTATTCATGCCGGGCTATCCCAAAGAACTATCTCTGCTTGTGCCGCAGATCAGGTATCATATTATCAGTACGCAATATCTCGGCCTGGACGGCTGGGATTCGCGCGATCTTGCCAAAGAAATAGACCGCTATATCGATGGTTCGATTTTTGCCACGGATTACCATCCCGGTACGGAGAGCGCCGCCTGGGATGATTTCTACGCGCGCTATCGTGAAATATACCAGTCCGAACCCGGCCGGGTGGCGGCTTTGTCTTACGACGCGGCTGAATTGGTGAAAACAGCTATGGAGAGCGGCGCCGCGACCGCCGATGATATCAGCGCGTTTCTCGGTACCGTGGAAAATTATCAGGGAGTTAGCTGCACGATAAATTTCAAATCCACCGGTCATGCCAATGACGCGGTCAGTATATTCCAGATAGGCAGGGAATCTTTAACCCGATTAA
Source organism: uncultured Ignavibacteria bacterium (assembly GCA_964521815.1). Taxonomy (GTDB): domain Bacteria; phylum Zixibacteria; class MSB-5A5; order UBA10806; family 4484-95; genus JAAEQD01. The sequence continues at coordinate 16,118 of CAZFSN010000031.1, forward strand.
AATGATGAATGACAAAGAAACTGTAATTAAAGCTATAATAAAGCAACTCGAATCGGTCGTTATCGGGCTTTCCGGGGGAGTTGATTCTACTTTGACCGCCAAACTGTGTATCGATATGCTCGGACCTGAAAATGTCTGGGCTGTCACCGGCGATTCGCAATCGATGATGCCCGAAGAGTTGGAGTATTGTAAGCAGATAGCCGTATGGCTTGGTTTGGTTGATGATCATTTCATTATTATCGATACCGATGAGCTTGATAATCCCAACTATGTCACCAATCCTGAGAATAGATGTTATTACTGTAAACGCGAATTATTCGAAAAGCTAACCGACTTAGCCGGCCGCGTAGGGGCTAAATATATTATCGATGGCTCTAATGCTTCTGATCTGAAAGATTATAGACCCGGTACGCTGGCTTGCCGCGAATTGAATGTCCGCGCGCCGCTGGCCGAGGCCGGTTTTATCAAAGATGATATTAGAGCTCTGGCTCAAAAACTGGGCTTGCCCAATTGGGATAAGCCGGCTATGCCCTGCCTGGCTTCGCGAATCCCGTATCATTCGGAAATCACTCCGGAAAAACTCGATCAGATAGCCGCCGCTGAAAGGTATTTGAAAAGTCTTGGATTCAAACAATTCAGAGTCCGCCATCATGATAAAATCGCCCGGCTTGAGGTCGATGATATAAACCTTCTCCTAAAAAACGGCTTACGCGAACAAATAGATCAGAAGCTAAAGGAGATTGGATTTAGCTATGTAGCGGTCGATTTGGGGGGATTCAAATCAGGAAGTTTAAATGTTGATATAAAAGGAAGGAAAGCCAATGGCTGATTTAAAAAACAAGATAGCCATAACCGGCACGGTCGGTAAAGAAGAACGCGAAATAGCCTTTAATCAAGGCACAGAAATGCCGGTTGAACAATTCCCGCCGGAAGTCGCCTTAACGGTCACTGTAGATGGCAAACACCGTCGGATCACTTTCAATGAAGATGTCGCCCTGACCGTAGCGGTCGGCGATCAGCGCCGCGCGATAACGTTTAAGGAATTGACCCTGTCGAATAATTTCGCGATGGAGGCGCTGGTAAAACTTCTGGTGGATAAGAAGATTATCGATGTTCAGGATTTACAGGCGACCATGGACTCGGTTCGCAAGGAGCGTTATCAGATGCCGGGTAATAAATAAGCCGTTCGATTATCATGGAAACCCTGACCTGGATAGCCCATCCCGCGCGTGCCCGAAAAAGAGCCGCGGCGTTGACATTAATTTTCATGTTGATTATTTTTGTCGTAGTCTATTTGATATCGCTGTCGCCCTGGATGGTGGTTTTGGCCGCTGCCATTTTCGTGGGTTCTTTATCGACTTTTTTCTTTCCGACCAGGTATGAGCTCAGCCGGGAAAAAATAAAGGTGAAATATTTATTCACCACGATTGTAAAAGATATGAGTATGTACAGGTCATTTTATCCGGATAAAAACGGGTTGCTGTTATCGCCGTTTGTCAGGCCATCGCGGTTGGAGAATTTTCGGGGTCTGTATATTAAATATCATCGTAATAAAGATGAGGTCGACGCGTTCGTGAAGCGGATATTCGAGGAGCGGGCCGATGGGAATTAAAGACATGTTCCGTACCCCGGATCCCAAGGAACCGGATGATAAGAAGCTGACACCCGAAGAGCAGGAGTTAATCGATCGATTCGCTCAATGGGTAGTGCGGCGAAGTTTGACCGTTCCCGCTATCATGGCGATTGAATCGACCAAACCGCTCAACTGGATCGGTTCGCAGATGATGCTGGTCGGAGAACCCGCTGTCTGGGCTATCGAACCCTTTCTCAAAGCCGCGTTCAGTTTTAGTCATAAAGATTATTTGAATATGCAGAAGCTCATGGAAAAACGCCACAGCATGGAAAGCATACTTCTGGCTATCGAGAAATA
>CAZFSN010000031.1:18147-20425 GCA_964521815.1 uncultured Ignavibacteria bacterium
AGCTCATGGAAAAACGCCACAGCATGGAAAGCATACTTCTGGCTATCGAGAAATATGACGCCGAATATAAAATCAAGGAAGATGAAATCAGAAAAGAAAACAGAGTCAGAAAAAAGGAATTAAGAGTCAAACGCAAAAGCAAACGTCAAAAATTTTTCCGCAAAATATTCGGTAATGAAAAACCGGAGGATTTAAGCCGGTCAATCGATAAGCAGGATAAACATTCCTGAGACAGCCTCCATGCCGCGCCGCCAAGGATTTTCAAGATAACTTATAAAACGATTTTAAAATATGTTATCAACATACTCGCTTACGGTTGTTTTTTTGCTCTTGCTCGCAAAACTGATTTGTCCTATATAAGCTTTGGATTATTGTCACTAAACAGCCGCGTGGGTCAAGAGCCCTGTCCCGAAAAGGATGGCTTTCGCCATGCTCCGATATAGCGGCTGCAATGCAATAGGGAAAGGACCAACCCTCGATGAAAATCTACCTGGCGGGGCCGATGTTTTTAACCGAGGATGATGAATGCAAAATCTGGCGGGACGAGGCCAAAATCAGGCTGGCCGGGCATGAGGTGTTCGATCCGATGATCCGGGATTACCGGGGGCGCACCGATGAACATTGCGTGGAAATAGTCGAGGAAGACAAAAAAGAGATCGACACGTGCGACCTGCTTTTGGTCAATCACACCCGCCCCAGTGTCGGCACCTCGATGGAGATACTTTACGCCTGGGAACGCGATAAACGGATTATCACCATCGTCCACAACGAGGATATCAGTCCCTGGCTTCTATATCACAGCGAAAAGATATTTCACGATTTAGACTCGGCGATTGATTTTTTGAATGGATAATTAAAGCCTCGTAGGCCAGAAACCGTATTTATCAGCCAAAATTTTAATTTCTTGGTCTGACACATCGCCGAAAAAGGCAACAATCACTTTGCCCAGATTTTCATCAATAATACCTCGTTCAGGAATAAATCGAGATTATTAATAGACGTACGTTACAGGTCGGTATAATCAAATTATAGTGTTATGATAAAACCGTCTCAAGTTCCGATTCGACAACGCGATGTTTGCAATTCGGGCAGTAGAGATGATCGCCTTTGGCCTGGGTCGATTTCTCGACCATGAATTTGTGGCCGCAAGCCGGGCAAGGGTGATTAACGGGTTTAGACCATAGCGAGAAATTGCATTCGGGATAGCGGGAACAGGAATAAAACACTCTGCCCTTTCGGGATTTTCTTTCCAGAATCTCGCCCGTGCAGCCCTTCTCCGGACATTTGACCCCGGTGGAAACGCTGGCGGTGGTCTTGCATTCGGGATATCTCGAACAAGCGACAAACCGGCCGAATCGGCCATGGCGGATCTCCATCGGCGAACCGCAATTGGGACATTTTTTATCGATCTTTTCGGCTTCCTCTTCAAGCGGCCTGGTATTTTTACAATCCGGGTAAGCGCTGCAAGCTAAAAAGCGTCCGTTTCGGCCATACTTTATGACCATAGGCGAACCGCATTTATCACAAATTTCATCGGTTTTTTCGATTGTTTGTTTCTTGATGCTTTTGGTATTAGCTTCGACACGATCGAGGTCTTCTTTGAATGGTGAATAAAATTCTTCGAGGACGTTGACCCAATTTTCCGAACCGTCCTCAATTCTGTCCAGTTCGTTCTCCATCTCGGCGGTGAAATCCGTGTTGAAAATGTCCGAAAAATTCTCCACCAGAATTTTATTGACAACTTTGCCCAGATCGGTCGGCTGAAACCGTCTTTTTTCCAGAGTAATATATTTGCGAGCCGAAAGAGTCGTAATAATCTGGGCGTAGGTCGATGGGCGGCCGATACCTTTCTCTTCGAGTTCTTTGACAAGACTGCCCGAATTAAAACGAGGCGGCGGCTGCGTGAAATGCTGTTCGGGGGTCAGCTCGGTCAATTTTACAGCCTGACTAACTTTAAGTTCCGGCAATTTTTTCTTTTCATCTTCGCCATTGATACCGTTGGTATAGACTTTCAAATAGCCGTCAAAAACAAGTTCCTGCTCCGAAGCCCTGAACAGGTATTTACCGCCTGAAAATTCGGCGGTAGTGGTGGAATAATTGGCATCGGCCATCTGAGATGCCAAAAAGCGTGACCAAATAAGTTGATATAAACGTAGTTGTTCGCGATTTAAGTAAGCCTTAACAGATTTGGGGTCTCGGTAAGGCGAGGTTGGCCTGATCGCCTCATGCGCGTCCTGAGCCGATTTCCGTGATTTGTAGACTTTCTCTTTGGCCGGCA
>CAZFSN010000032.1:0-20334 GCA_964521815.1 uncultured Ignavibacteria bacterium
TTTTACTTTGTCCTGCTGGGGGTGTCGATCTGCTACTATAAGAAGTGGCCGTACAAGACAAGGAAAATCCATATATTTTTCAAACGACCACCTGAGAATTTGGATTGGGTGTGATTTGGGTTTTGGCGGCGGACTATTAATTAATTTGGGAAAAGCAGCCACGGAGAAGTTATCGGCCAGTTTATATTCAGGGGTAAGCGATTAACGCCAATAGAAGGTTTTGAAATTGCGGTTTGAAAAAATAACAACATTTGATGATTTCATGAATCTGAAGGCTGACTGGAACCGTCTTATCAAATCGACAGAGATCGATCACGCTTTTATGCGTCACGAGTGGTTCGAGAGCTGGATAAAGAACTTGATGCCGAAAGGGAAGTTAGCGATTCATACCGCCTGGGACAATAACAAGCTTGTGGCAATTGCGCCATTGCAGATAACCAGGGAGATCAGGAAGAGAATTCCGCTCAAGCTGCTATCTTTTTTGAGATCGAGCGTGACGCCGCGGAGCAATTTTATCATTGATAGTTCAATCGACCCGGCGCCTTTTTTTGATTCGGTTTTTGCGACAAGGGGCTGGAAAATCGCCGAACTGAAGGCTCTTGAACTTAATGCCGGGATAACCGGGAAATTAATCGCTTATCTCAAACAGACCAAGCGGTTTGTAATAGAGCATGGTTTGCAGTCGCCGTATGAGATAATAGAAACGGATTGGGATACGTTTTTAAAGAGTCGTTCTGAGGGACTAAGAAAGAATTACCGCAATTCGCTTAACAGGCTGAAAAAGGCTCAATCGTATGAAATTGTCAGAATCGAGGATGGTGACACATTTGCCAGGTATTTTGATGCGATTGTGGAAATATCGGCCAAAAGCTGGAAGCGAGAAGGCGGTACCGATCTGCAGTCGATGCCGGAGATGGCGTCATTTTTTAAAGATTTCTGCGCGTTGACATCGGCTGATGGTTTTTTCTTGTCGAATGTTCTGATAATCGATGACCGGCCGGTGGCTTTCGATTATTATCTCAAATTCGGGAATCGACTGGTGGCTCTTCGCTGGGAATATGATCAGGATTTTAATTATTATATGCCGGGCACTTTGCTTCACAACAACGTTATCAAGACCATTCTTGATACTGGGCAATCTCTGGAACTCGATTTATCCGGGATGGTTACCGAGCATAAGAAGCATATAGCCAATGACATACGTCGACATATCGATATCACGATCGAGGCGCCTGGGGTTCTCGGCGGGTTAATCATGTTTTTAAAAAAGAAGTCAATGCGATCGGAAGATATCACCGAGGCCGTCGGCGGGAAATCGGAAAGCGGCTAATTAAGGATGAGGCATGAACAATGTAATTCAGCATCTGCCCGGCTCTGTTTTTTCAGTTCTGATATGGAGCCGGTTATGTCGCATAGGCTGGTTTTTAAAATCGGAGCAATATTGACATGTTAAGACCAATAGATGTAAAATTCATTCGCTCCCTGGCGGATCTGGAACCGCACGCAGATGCCTGGGATAAACTGGTCAATTGTCAGCCGGAGCAATTACCTTTTAACTCTCATGCCTGGATAGCGACATTCTTGCAAAACAGGCTTCTACCCAGGGAACAGTGGTGCTGCATGTTGGCTTATGAAGGATCTGAGTTGGTCGGAGTCCTGCCTTTGATTATTGCGCCATATAAGATTCCCGGCTTTGGCCGACGGCAACTTCAAAACCCCAAAGGCGCTCACACCAGATCGGTTGGGTTGGTGGCCGCTCCGGGGAAAGAGGCGGAGGTTATCGAATCATTTCTGTCATCTTTAAATAGGGTCGATCCGAAATGGTACTCAGTTTATTTCGAACGAATTCCGGCATCCTCACCTATTATCCGATACCTTGATAAGAATACGCGGGGGCTACTGGCTTTTCATAAATTCGTTAATATGGGTTCCTATTTGCCGACCACCGGCAATTTTGATGATTTCCGCTCCAGTTTGAGAAAAAGCTTTCGAACAAACCTCACTACCGCATCCAACAGGCTAAGTCATTATAAAGATGTACACTATGAATTTTTTGATGGAGAGAGAGCCAGGCCGGCTGGCCTGGAAAGATTTATGAAAGTCGAGGAGGCGAACTGGAAGGGGCAAGTCGGCTCAGCAATCATACAGTCAGCGGATCTTATAGATTTTTATTCTCAGCTTGCTAAACGACTGGCCGGCAGGTGGTGGCTGGAGTGGCATTTTCTCGTAGCCGAAGGGAAAACTATAGCGGGTAATTTGGCTATCAGATGTTGCCGTACTCTCTTTATTTGGAAACTTGGATACGATGAGGATTACGCGAAATGCTCGCCCGGCACCATGCTGTTCGAACAAGTTGTCAAACGGGCTTTTGAATCTAATGAAATAGATAGAATCGACTTAATCAGCGATCCATTGTGGGCAAAAAACTGGCAAATGCAGAGGCGGGAATTCCATGATCTCTGGATTTATCCCAGACGAATAATGCCATTCGTATTTAATATCCTCCCGAAACGATTTAAAAGCAAATTGCGGCAAATTCCGATTCTACAATACATCGCGCATCACCTGCTCAGTTTATTTCGACACCACTGATATTTTAGGGCTGATAACATTACTACCGGAGGTTATTATATACTAAAAAAATAACGCCGGGTCTGTTCGGCGTGAGAGTTTAATTAGATGGAACATTAAATTGAGAGATACCGTATATTTCGCCGGGTGCGTTTTTGCAGGCATGATAGAAGTTTGGTGAAGTTCAGTAAAAGGAGAATATTATGAAAGCATTTCTGGTGTTGGTTTTGGCCGGTTTGATGATAACCCCCGCACTGGCCCAGCAGGAGACAATATTCAAAGGTCCGATCAAAAGCGGCGGGTATGGTGCCCCGGTTATCAAATTCGGTCAGATAGGCGATGAAAGCGCAATCTGGGTTGGCGCCAAAGGCGGCTGGATCATCAATCATACCTTAATGTTGGGCGGCGGCGGCTATGGCTTGGTCAGCGAGGTTGATGAGTGGTATATTGACGGTGTGCCGTATCGCCGTCTGGGAATTGGCTATGGCGGTTTTATCATGGAGTATATCCACAAGTCTAATCGATTGGTTCATTTCACGTTCGAGACATTGATCGGCGCCGGCGGAGCCAGTTACCTGTATCATGATGACTATGATTACTGGCAAAACAATTACACCGACGCGTTCTTCGCGCTTGAACCGGGTATGAGTATCATGCTTAATATCACCGAAAATATTCGGGTCGGGGCCGGCGTGTCTTATCTGTACACCAGCGGTTTTGAATTCAGCGATTTGGATGATTCCGATTTGACCGGAACGATGGGGCAATTCTTGATGAAATTCGGCTATTTTTAGCCGGCCTTGATTATCCGTTAATAAAATTGAAGCCAGGATACGCTGTTTTGGCGATATTCTCCGTGCCAAACGCGCTTTCCAAATCCGCTTATTCTATTTTTGAATCTGCCGAAAAAAAAGTTGTGATGTTGATAATCCGGTAATGGACGTTAATGATCAAAATCGGTTTAATAGTCGGCCTAAAATGCAAATGAGAGAATAAAAAAGGAAAAATAGATAATTAATTCTGGTCGAGCGCGTTATATTGATGTATCTTAGCAAGTGTTGATGGGTTAGCAGCTTTATGAACAACACAAGGCTATGAGGTGACATTTAAAAGACTTGCAGGATTTTAATATTTTTTCAACGGCGTAAAGATTTAGACAATGGGACTTCTTGAAAAGAAAACCGACGTGAAAACAAGATTTGCCGGCTTAGCCCAAAAGATAGATTCGGCTAAATATAAATTTCGCTTTCTATTCCAGGGCGATATAAAACAATTTCTTCGTGAAATAGCCAAATTATTCCCGTATTGGATTTTTAGATTTAATTCCGGTACGTTAATGGTGACATCATCTCCTAAAGTAATAGCCCGAAATTATAAAAGCTATCTTTCATTTCGGGCGGATAGCGATGATATTCCGGAAATCGCGCGTCTTACCGGTCTGCTGGAGCCGTATTTATATAATCGACTTAAAGGCGGCGATAGATGTTATATTATCCGTGATCTTAACTTCGATAACCGGATTGTCAACGTTTTTTGGGGTCATCGAGGGGCCTGTCATATAAGGGGCTTTGGGTTAAATCTTGATGTCGGCGATGATTCAGTTTATTTATTTGGCGCTTATACCTTGCCCGAAGTGCGTATCAAAGGCGTATTTAATACCACTTTCAAAGATTTATATGAAAGTTATAAGCAAGAAAATGTTTCGCGCTTCTATGGTTTGGTGGAACATGAAAACCGCTATTCTTATAATATTCATATCCGTCTAAACTTCAAACCGGCAGGAAGTGTGGTGTTTATAGCTATTCTATTCTTTAGAATGTCATTTTATAAAAACCTGGAAAGCGGCAAGCGAAAATTCATGTTTTTTATTTCTGATCCGCCCAATAAGATAGTGATTTGAATCAACCGCTTATTGTGATTCTATTCTGCCATGGGCATTCATTTATAATGCGTATTGTTATTTAGATGATACTATCAGTGCCGAGAAAAATAATCTGGCCATTACTGACCGGTTTGTCATTTGCCGGAAGTTTTATCGCCGGCAAATATATCATTATCGATCTTCAGCCGTTGACGACCGCGTTTTTAAGGTACGCCATAGCGGTTTTGGCTCTAAGCGGTCTTATACCTTACTATAAGCCCGGGTCCCTGAAAGTGTCGTCAAATGACTGGTCCCGGATGGTCTTGCTGGGGCTATTCGGTGTTGTCGGTTATCAGTTCTTCTTTTTCGCCGGCCTTAAGTATACAGCGGTAATGAATACCTCTATTATCAACGCTTTCAGCCCGGTCGTAACCGGTTTGGGGGCGGCGATTTTTATCCGGGAACGTCTAAGCAAAGCGAACTATATCGGGATCATTGTAGCCATGGCCGGGGTTATAATTCTGATTTCGAAAGGCAGTTGGGCTAATATCATCGGCTTGATTTTCAATATCGGCGATATCCTGATGTTGTGCGCGGTCATAAGCTGGGCCACTTATGCTATTTTGATTAAAAAGATGCTGAAACGATATTCAGGATTTGCTCTGACTTACTATGCCGCCTTATTCGGGATGGTCGAGGCCGGCTTATTGTGTTTAGTCGAAAAACCTTTGCCTCAAATTTTGGCGATTTCAAAATTGTCGCTTATATCTCTTCTATATCTGGGCATAATAGCTACGGCCTTCGGTCATTTTCTTTATAATCTTTGCATTAGAGAAATTGGTCCCACTAAAACATCGAGCTTCGTTTACAGTATCGTACCGATTTTTGTGGCGGTTTTAACATACCTGTTTTTTAAAGAAACAGTCACGTTGATAATGATGTTAAGCGTGTTTTTTATTGTAATCGGGTTAAATTTTATGATTCGCGGAAAAGCGGCTTAATAACTGCAGGCAAGCCGCGATATTATCGCCATCGCCGGCTAAAGCGCGGCCGGGAAATCAGAATACAAAAATATCTATTTCGGCTTATTCTTCTTGACGCCAAGCCAACAAAAAACTATACTTGCGAAATCTCATTGAGGTGGGGAAACCTGATTATATATTTTATCGGTGAAAGGCCGGGATTCATGGTGGATACAATTACAAAGTCTGAATTAGCCAGGGGCGTTTTACAGATCGCGGATAATGGAACTGGTTTGCTTCGCGATCCGCAAAAATCATTTTACCCCGGTCCTGATGATATAGTCGTATCCAATGAGATTATCCGCAAATATGCCCTGATAAACGGAGCGGAAATTACGGGCGATGTTAAATCTAATAATGGCCGGCTCGAGCTGGCGGGGATTGAATATATCTGCGGTCTGAAGCCGGAGGAGTTCCATAACCGTAAGCCGTTTAGGCAATTAGTGGCTCTGGCTCCCCGGCAACGTTTTAATCTGGGGATAACAGGTGAAATCAGCACTCGAATTATCGATCTGATAGCGCCTATCGGCAAAGGTACGCGCGGCCTTATCGTATCTCCGCCCAAAGCCGGTAAGACGACTTTGCTTGAACAAATCGCCAAAGCCATTCACAAATCCGATCCCCAAACGCGCCTGATTATATTTCTTATCGATGAAAGACCGGAAGAGGTCACCCATATTCGCCGGTCGGTCGAGGCCGAGGTCTATGCCAGCACTAAGGATCAGAGATCGCGTGAACAGGTTGAACTGGCGGAACTATTACTGGCTAACATTCGAATCGAACTGGAGTGCGGCCGCGACCTGGTCGTACTGGTCGATAGCCTTACCCGGATGGGCCGCTCATTTAATATGAACACCGCCAACTCCGGACGGACATTATCAGGCGGTATCGATGCTCAGGCGCTGGAAATCCCCCGGCGTTTTTTCGGGCTGGCGCGTAATATCGAAAACGGCGGTTCGGTCACGATTATCGCTACCGCCCTGGTCGATACCGGTTCGCGGATGGATGAATTGATATTTCAGGAATTCAAAGGCACCGGCAACAGCGAATTGATTCTTGATAGAAGATTGGCCGAGAAACGAATATTCCCGGCTATACATATAAATCAGAGCGGTACGCGCAAAGAGGAACTCCTGTACGATCCCAACAGCATTACCGCTATTTATAAATTAAGGCGGGAATTAGCCGACCTTGATCCGGAAGTGGCTTTAGCCGCCATGCTTCGCTTGATCGAACAATATCCGACTAATGAAGAATTATTGAAGAGTATCGGCTGAAAAAAGGCACAGGGCAAGCTCAGGACCCCCGTGGTCCTGACGGAGGTTGCTTACTTACTGTCAATATCCAGACCGTAATTGGCGGCTTGACGCTGGATTATATCCAACTCCCCCAGGCCCGCGTTTTTTATCGAATTGAGAACGGATCTAATTTGAGTTTTGACCTGTTCGCGTTCATAAATCAGCCGCACCGATAATAAATTATCATATTCATGATCTTCCATAAGGCTATTGGCCGCCTCTTTATCGCGGTTTAGACCGGCTTTTTCCGCTTGACGGCGGTTGCTGTCGATCTGTTCGGTCAGTCCGGCTTCTTTACCGGCAAGTTCGCTCAATTCGATTAGAAGTTCCAATTGTTCTTTAGTGAGGCTTTTTATGACCTCAGGTGAAAGCTCCATTTTAATTCCTATCTTTTTTATTCGTACTTTCGAAATTATTTGGTGAATGTCTTATTTAGTTCTAAATACCCTTGATTACTACTACTGTCATATCATCAGTTTCCGTCGAATCGATAGCATACTGACGGATGCTTTTGATCATATGGCCGCAGATAAATTGGGCCGATTTTGAACGAGCGTCTTTAACAGTTTTGATCAGCCGCTGCTCGCCATATTCTTCGCCCTTTTCGTTGAACGCTTCGGTTAAGCCATCGGTGTATATAACCAGTACATCTCCTTTATTTATTTGAGTTCTGGCTATTTGATATTTGGAACCGGCAAAGGCGCCCAAAAGTAAGCCGCCATCCTGAAGGAATTCGATGTCGTCATTTTTCCTTATTAAGAATGGATAATTGTGGCCGGCATTGCAGAAACAAAAACCGCCCGAATCGCAGTTAAATTCGCCATAAAACATGGTTACATACTTATCCGCCGTCGTCGAACTGACCAAAAAATCGTTTATGCCGGCGATCATGGTATCGACCGGCCGCCCTCTCTGGCCCTCCGACTGCAAGACAGCCTGCAGTCTGGCTACCAGCAAAGCCGCTCCGACACCCTTACCGGAAACATCGGCGACGACGACACAAATCTGTCCATTTGAGCTAGTCATGAAATCATAATAATCTCCGCCGACCTGACGGGAGGGATGGTTGAAAGCCGCGAATTCATAATTCTTGTGAACCGGTACGTTTTTCGGCAGAAGGTTCAGCTGGATTTGACGGGCGACTGCCAGTTCCTCCTCCAAACGCTGTTTCTCCAGCGATTCGGAATAAAGCCGGGCGTTGTTTAATGACACGACCGCCTGATTGGCCAAAACCGTCAATAATGTTATATCTTCATAGGTATAACCATAACCGCCGGCTTTGGCCGTAGTACCGATAACGCCGACCAACTTGCCCTTGTCCATCAAAGGCATCAGAAGATGGCAGTTGAAGCTTGCGAGATGCCCGATAAGAAAGCCCTCGCGATACAAGCGTTTTATGCTGTCGACGAATATCGGGTTCTGTTTTTGTAATAATATTTCAAGCACCTGTTTTTCAATCGAATATTCTCTGGTTTCGCCGATCAGCTTATAAGTCGAGCCATTATCCTGAAGTAAGGCAAAATAAGTTCTTTCGATGAACATTTCACGGTTCAGCCTGTCGCTAATGGTGTCGGCCAGGCGCACGGTGTCAAAAATCGCGATCAAATCACGGGATAGCTCCTCCATCACATGACGGTAATCGCCGCGGCTCCGGATAAACAGGCGCCGTACGAAATCATCAACCTGAGTATAAAGCGGCTGGAAAAACAGCAGCATGATGACAACTACCAGAACATCCAGGATTCTCGATTGGAAACCGAATAGCGAAAAGAAGAAAGAAGAAAGCTGAGTGATAATCAACAGGTAGCCCCCGACGACTATCGCCGTCGTTAACGTATAGACCAAACTCTGGCGGGCTATCAGACCAATATCCAGAAACCGGTATTTGATAATAGCCCAGGCGATCGTTCCCGGCCCTACTATTAAGGCGATTATGATAATGATTTCGGTAAGCGCCGGGGGCATTTCGATCGAGAGAATCTTGGGGATAATTACTCCGCACACATAAATGCCGACAGCGGCGATAATTCCGGCAATGACCACTTTTACCTGGGTTTTTAAAGCCGGATTATTGATTCTCTTATACCCCCTGGTTAAAAAATAGATCGACATCGTCACGTACGCCAGATTGATCAAAGAGAAAAACCGGCTATGGATGGAATAAATAAATCCAAAAAATGTCGCGGCCAGTTTTAAAAGCGAGCTGATAAAATTGACTAACAGGCCCAATACGGGGATCGAGGTGTCAAAATCGACCAGCCTGATAATCTTGTCAGGATCGTTTAAGGCGATTACCATGATGATATGGAAGATGTGAGGGACAAAGGCCAGTTGTAACAGGCGCTTATGCCTTGTATAAATCGGCAGAGGTTCAGGGAATAGCACCGAGAACCATAATAGTACGGGGAAAAATAGCTCCCAAACATAAAAAATATTAACTACCGACAGGGATAATTGATCGGGATCAATGATAACAGTTTTGCTGATCGAGACCAGAAAAGGAGCGAGACCGGCGAAAAACAACATCGCCGCTACCACCCGGTTCTGGCTGGATTTGACATTTTCCTTTAGAATAATGCCGGCGGTTAAAAACAGTACCAGTGCGGAGGCCAGGTAAATTAGTGATATTAAAAAAGAAATACTCATCTTTTACCAAGCCGGTAAATTAACTGAGCTATTCGTTTATGTTCTTTTTCAGAACTACTTCAGTACCACTGTCCGTAACATTGAAATCGACGCTTCCCATAAGCGAACGAACGATGAAAATACCGCGTCCCACTTGATTTAGCAGGTTCTCTTTGGCCAGAGGGTCAGGTAGGTTATGGGGATCAAAGCCCTTGCCCTGGTCTTTGATGGTGATAGTGACTTCATTTTTGTCTATCTCAACTTTCACGGATATCGGCTTGCTTCTGTCGCCGCCGCTGCCATAAGCGATAGCGTTATTGACGATTTCAGAAACAGATATAGCAAAATCGGCAGTAGCCGATTTGGAAGCTCCGGCCTTGCCAATGATATCATATACGAAATCGTCAACATCAGCCAGATAAACATAATCCGACGGAATTTTAATAACGTTCCCGGAAATTTCAGGTTTGTCCATGCGAATACTCCAGGCCATGTATTAATCTTTTATTATTTTAATGATAAAACCGGGCGGCGATATACGATTTCCTTGAAATCATGAGGTTGTTGACAGAATACCAATGAATAGAAAGTTCACATAAGTTATGTCAGGTCGTGCCCGTAAGGGTGTGGCCTGACATGGATTAGCAGACAGGTCACGCTTCGCTACGACCTGTCTGAACTTATGTTTTAAGTTCGTCAACAATCTGGCGATTTCCTTGAAATCATCTCACTCCGCCCGGTGTTCCGAGAATTCCTATTTAAAACTTTCGATCGCCTGATCGACGTCGTCGTAACTGTCGAAAACAGTAATTAATTTCGTGATGGTCAATAGCGATTCGATCTTTTCCGTTATTCCGGCCAGTTTAAGTTCACCGCCGTTATTTCGCATGGTCGTGAGACCGGAAATCAATATCCCCAGGCCCGTGGAGTTCATCCATTCGACTTTGGAGAGATCAATAACGACCTTCTTTTTCTTCTGGTCGATATAATCGTGAAGCTTGTCGTGCAAAAGAGTGGCGTCGGGGCCGCCCATTATTTTGCCCTTCGGTTCCAAAATGGCGATGTCCCCTGCTACGCGGTCGGTTAATTTCATGTTCTATGCTCCTTTGTAATTAAAGTTTGATTATTAACACATTCACAATCCGCCAAGTACGTAAATATAATTGTTTAACGAATTAGCGGCAATAAAATCTCCCACCTCTTTCAACTTTTATGAAAATAATCGTATTTTTCCTATATTTGTCAAGCTTAATCATATCATCTGGATATAAAAGCCCAATTACGATATTCATGAAGGTTATCTATAAATTGCCTTTTTCAGTTTAAAACGATTTGGCGCGGAATAAAAAAACAGCCGGCAGGCTGCAATTATAATAAAAATATTATCGGCGGATTTTATTTGAATAGCGCTTTAATCTTGCCCCAGGTATCAAGCTTGATGCTTAACGCGGTAATCGTGAAATCTTGTCTGATACGTCCTGCCTGGGCGTAAAAGGATGGGCTGGCCAGAGTGCCATTCACCTTAATATCGATCTTATCGCCGCCGGACCATCCCTCTTTCTCCGGCGTATCAGGATTATCCATCGGGATAAACAAGGAATACTGGCCGTTGTCAGTCTGACAGCGAGCGAACTCGAAGCCGTTAATATAACCGACAACCGGCAAATTGTCGGTCGCTGGTTCTCCCGATATCGAGATAGAACCATAAGGTTCACAGGCGGTCCCTAGCAACTGGCCATTAGAAACAGCCGAACTTGCCAAAACTGCAATAGCAACTAAAACCCAAATTTTCAACGTACCATTAGCCATAATTTCTCTAACCGTCTCAAAATATTGTAGCTGATTATCCATGTCAAGGGATTTTTTGCTTTTTTAATTAAAATATTTGTCACTACTTTTTACTTTTCCGCCATAGTTATGTTCCTGTCATCTTTTAACTATCGGTATTAGACGTTTAAAACTGTAACAATTATTTTTTTCCTAAAGCCAGATGGCGGAGACAGTACAGTCTATGTTTGTCAAATATTTAATCAAGGTTATTTGTCATGGCAAAGGAGAGATGCTCTAACTCTATGCACATATTTTGGTTACGAAGAATGATATCGGGCGGCAATTTTAGGTTTAGCGGCGCGAAATTCAAAATCGCCTTGATACCGGCCGCAACGACCTCATCGGCGGCCTGTTGGGCTACCTGGGCGGGAACGGCGATGATGGCCATATCGATCTTCTCCGAGGCGGCTAATTTCTTGATATCTTTCACATCCGAAACCTTGATACCTTTATGGTTCGATCCGATTTTCCGCTGGTCATTGTCAAAAATGAGCTTGATATTGAAGCCCTGTTTGGCGAATTCTTTATAAGAAACCAGCGCCGATCCTATATTGCCGACACCAATCAAGGCTACATTCCACAACCTGGTCAAGCCCAGGATTTCGGCGATTTTATTCCTCAGTTCAACTACCGGATAACCTAAGCCCCTGGTGCCAAAACTGCCGAAAAAGGATAAATCCTTACGGACCTGGGCTGGAGTCAATTTTTCCCGCCTGGCCAGATCTTTGGAGGAAATTGTTTTATAGTTTTCATTCTCCAGGGCCACCAATGCCCTGTAATAAACCGATAACCTATGAATTGTCGATTCGGATATTTTTTTATTTGCCGGTTTTGTCATAGCGCTCTCTTCCATAACGATTTGTGAACTGTTTCACAATTTCAAAATAGATAGAAGGCATTTTTATGTCAAGTAAAAAGTAATATTTTTTGATTTTAGCCTGATTATTACCAATTCACGCGTAATACTATTATCGAGAAATAGCTAATTCTGCATATAGATAATGCATTAATGCGTTCTTAGCTAACAAGTCCGAGTCATCCACGTTTAATTTGTATTAATTGGCTAATTACAATCTATGTAATTATTTACTTGGTTAACCATTTCGCAATCTGACCGATATTTTTATGTAAAAGATTTAGCATTTTAAATGGATTGCAGTTCCGGGGGCTGTTAAATGCCGGTAAGCAGATATGAACAAGCCGGCGATAGTGAAAAAAGAGCGAATATGTCATTTTCCGAAGCATTAGTAATAATCGCGCGCAAATGGAAATTTATAGGTCTTTTCTCGGCCGTTAGCATGATTTTAACCGCTATAATCATCGTGTTGGTTCCCAATGAATACGAGGCCATCGCGACTATTCTGCCTACTACCAATGATGCCCAATCAAACAGTTTATTATCGATGGCGGAGGGTATTCCCGGATTAGAGTTGATGGGTTTGAACATGAACTCCAAATCTCCATCGGTCTTGTACCCGGAAATTCTGACAAGCCGCACTTTGATGGAAAAAGTACTTTCCCGAAAATACAGCTACTCCGATGGCGGGCAAATAATCGAACGCGATCTTTATAAGTATTTTAAAACAGATAATCTCGATCTGGCTTATAAATATTTGCAGCTGAATAGTAATGTTAGTTATGACAAAAAAACCGGCATAGTGACGGTTTCGGTCACCACTAAAAACCCCGATTTATCGGCTCAGGTGGCTAATTATTTTGTCGAGTGTCTGGATGATTTCAACAGGTATCAACGTCAAACCGGCGCCGGCATGAACCGCGATTTTATCGAGCAAAGGATTGAAGAAGCCGGACGGGACCTTCGCCAGGCGGAGGAAAACCTGAAACAATTCCGCGAAAGCAACTTAAACTACTACCGTTCGACCGATCCCGAACTCTTGATGATGCATGATCGATTGCTTCGGGAAGTCGAGGTCAAGACCCAGGTCTATTTAACTCTGGTCCAGCAACATGAG
The DNA here is from genome assembly GCA_964521815.1 of uncultured Ignavibacteria bacterium. Lineage (GTDB taxonomy): Bacteria > Zixibacteria > MSB-5A5 > UBA10806 > 4484-95 > JAAEQD01. Next base: position 13,181 of record CAZFSN010000032.1, read on the forward strand.
ATATCTACTATTCAGGCGAAAAAAGAAATACCTATCGTCCAAATTCTCGATCGGGCCCGGCCGCCCAGTCTCAAAACCGGTCCCGCCCGCGTTAAAACGACGGTGCTTGGCCTGTTGGCCGGTATAATTATATCATCATTGTTAGTTATCGCGGATGAAAGATGGCGCGGGAAAGCTCAATATAATGATGTCAAACGATTCGTCGGTAAAATAAAAATCGCCCGCGAAAAACCAAAGCCTGAAATAGTCGAACATGTTTGATAGTATAAAGAAATTTTTTAAAGCCACGATTATATATGGTTTCATAGGCAGTTTTAAATCTTTCACTGAATTTTTGTTATTGCCGGTTTACGCCCGATTTTTGACCCCCGCCGATTTCGGACGTCTGGATATACTACTGGTTTTTTTCATGATCGGCATCGCTCTCGCCGCTTTAGAGCTTCAAAACGCCGTTTTCAGGTTTTTTTTCGATCATGAATCTTTATCTTATCGGCGGAAAGTCGTGACAACCGCGGCTTTAGCCATGGCTTTAGATGGGTTTGTTATTTTCCTGTTAATAATGGCTTTTGCCAGGCCGATAGCCGCTCTTATTCTGGATTCTCAAAAATTAAGCTACATGCTTATAATAACCGGCGGTTATCTATTTTTGAATTCAATTGTGACTATACCAACGATTTTATTAAGAATTGAAAACCAACCGGTAAAATTCACCCTTACCTCCCTTCTGCAAATAACGATGTCTCTGATTGGCATCGTCGTTTTCGTTATAGCGTTTAAATGGGGAATTGCCGGTATACTAGCCGCCAAGATCGTCTCCATAGTAGTCGCGCTGCCGATATACTTATACCTGGGCCGCAAGTACTGGAGATTCAGCTTTGATTTTGGGCTTCTGAAAAATATGTTGAAATTTTCACTGCCGTTGATACCGGCCGGAGCGGCATTATGGGGAATCAATACCCTCAACCGATCATTTATGCTTCATTATTTGAGTTTCGATCAAATCGGTCTGTTCTCCATCGCGACGAAATTCGTGATCGTAATCACACTGTTTATTCTGGCGTTTCAATTGGCCTGGCCGCAATTCGCCTTTGTCAATATGAATACCGGAGAATCCAGGGCTATGTTTGGCCAAATCTTTAATATTTTCTGCGCCGCCGGCCTATGGCTGGTTATATTTTTGACTCTGTTTGGCGGCGTTTTTATTCGGATCGCCATGACGCCTGAATTCTATCCATCGATCAAAGCGATATTGCCGCTTTCACTGGGCATGTTGGGTTATGGCCTATTCTATTTCTTCACTACCGGCGTAGTAATCTCGAAATCGACGGCCAAAATAATCCCCTCGATTGCCGCGGCCATATTGGTCAATATCATATTTAACATAATTCTTACGCCTCGATATGGTTTTGTAGGCACGGCCTGGGCGATGGCGTTGTCTTATGCCGGCATGGCTCTGACAATGTTAATATTATCGTTAAAATATCGGCAGATTACTTTTGATATAAAAAAACTGGTCCGTCTGGTTATACCCGCGGCCGGGATTATTATTCTGGCCGCCTGGCTGGCCGAATTTAACGGCGGTTATATGATCGCCGCGAAAACATCAATATTTTTGGCTTTTCCTCCAATTTTGGCGATCACGGGTTTTATTGACCGTGTGTACTTGAATTCGATCAAGCGGATATTCAAAGCGAATAACCGGCAGCTGCCAATTAAAGAGGAAGAATGCGTGGAATTACCGGTAGAATGAACTTAGACGGCGGTACAATCAGCTGCAGAAAATTGGCTGAGATAATCAGGTTGATGCGTCTTCACGGCCGCAAACAGCGCAGCCTGATAGTTAGAAATATTATTACTGATGGAGAATCAAATTGCCTGTACTGACATCTGAAAATTTAAAAACTTATAATCCGCCTTCTAAAGATCTCAATCGTATGCGTATTGCCCTGTCGCATGAATTTGTCGAACTTTACCGCGGCGATAAAGACCTCCGTGTCGGCAAGATGCTGTGCGATCGATTTAATTGCGAGATTGTCCATCTCGGCACCGATATCGCCAGCCCGGCGGATTCGCGGGTATTTGGGACAACAGCCTATCCGGTCGATCATATAGGGGTGCTGCCTCGAGATTATTATTTGCTGTTAATGAAATCGCACCTGATTTTTCACCGTCGAGGCAATATCAGTTTGGGCGGATTTTTCCGATGGACTCCCGGTATCGTGTCTGAACTGACTCGCTGGCGTCCCGACCTGATTTTCGAAAGCCCCCATCTGACTCTTACGCCCAGATCGTACATGACTTTCATGGTATCACGAAAATTAAATATTCCACTGGTTTACCTCGATGCCGGCGATATAATGCCGCAACTGAAATTGAAACATAAAATTATGCTGCCTGTCGAGAAACAGGTGGTTAAAAAGGTTTCGGCAGTTATTACCTATAATAACGAAGGCAAGAAGCGTTTTATCAATAAATATGGTTTCCCGGAAAACAAAATTCATGTCATTCCTAAACCCATAGATACAGCCAGATTCAATCCTGATTTAGATTGCGGCGATTTCAAGCAAAAATATGATCTCGAAAACAAATTCGTTGTCGCTTATTTCGGCCGTCTCTGCGTCAATAAAGGCGCCCGTCACCTTCTCTATGCTGCCGATATACTCCGTCAGAGGAAAGCCGACAATGGTATTGTTTTCCTGTTTGTCGGTGGAAATATCGAGGCCAGCCAGGCGGCGGAATTCAAGGATCATCTTAAGAGCCTGAACCTGGACAATGTCAGGCTCACCGGAATGATGTCCAATAAGGACATGCCCGAGGCCTACGCGGCGGTTGATATGGCGGTTTTCCCCGATGTTACCAACCTGCCGGGCTTTTCGACCGTGCTGGCCGAAAGCATGGCCGCCGGTCTGCCGATCATGATCGGTATCAAGGGCTGGGAGGATGCCGTACCTATAATAGACGGCATCAACGGCTTGATTATCGAACATGCCAATCCCGGTCAAATTGCCGATATGATAGAACTTTTGAAAAACGATTCTCAGCTTAAACAAAAATTGGCCCAAAACGTTCTGCGATTCGCTCATCAGGAGATGGATTATGATAAAGTAGTTGAAAAGTATTATGGTATTTTCTGTAAGTTAATCGGCAAGCCAACTGAAAGTATAAATAATGAATATTTTAACAGCTCTACAAGGAAAACCGGAAAAGTCGTGGCTTAATAGCTGGGTATTGATGTTCCCGGCTATGCTTGCTTCTGCATTGGCCGTTTATTATTTGGGCGAAATCTTTTTCGTTTTGCTGTTATTTATTATTATCATTCAACATAAATTAATTAGATTTCTTCCGATAATTATCACCGTTGCTTTGCTATGTTACTTCATTGTGTATGGAGTTGAAGCAATATGGTTTCTATTTCTTGTGAATACGGTGTTATGTTTCCTATACGCTATAATAAAAGTATTGAAACAAAAACCAATTAATATCTTTTCCCCCTGGTTTTTTATCCCGGGACTATATTGGCTTTTTCTTTGCGTGGGACCTATGGTTCTAAAACTATCTGATCTGCAAACAATAGGATCTTTTGAGCATTCTACTCTACTTACTTTGTTCTTTGTTTATATATTCGGAATAATCATATATTATTTATCGTTATGGATTGGAATTCATAGCAGCAGGCCGGGCCAACACTCTGGAAATAATGATGAAATCGACACATTCAAATTCCGTTCGATTTTTCCGTATTACCTGTTTATACATTTTATATTGATGGTATATTTCTTTTATAAAGTCGGAAATCTTCCGATTTTTATGCCGGATATATATCAGGCAAGAATTGAGGTAATAAACCAGGTCACCGGATATGCTTACAATATAATTAAAATGATATCTAATTTTGCATGTCTTTATTTGTTTTATTACTTTTCTAATACCGATGATAAGTCAATTAAATCGAAATCTATCATATTATTTGCTTATTCTTTCTTAATACTTCTATCTCTGGGCTGGAGAAGCGATCCTTTAATAATGCTGATATTTTTAATTGCAGGTTATCACTTGTTTATCAAACAATTGAGCCTTTATCGAGTTGCGTTTTTAGGATTAATGATTTTTATTGGCATCGTCTTAGCAGATTTCTTTAGAATGGAAAACTCCGGCGAGGGCATATTGTCTTTGTTGAACATATTATATTCTACCCTATTTGTGGATTCATTAAATTTTGCGCTCATATTAAAAAATGTTCCTAAATATTATCCCTTTCAAAATGGAAAGCTGCTTTTATCCGGAATTAGCTTATTACTGCCGGGAAATGACCTGGTTCTTGGGGAGACATTAAGGAATGCATTTGAAATGGGAGAATCAGGTGGCGGAATGACATCAACTATATTTGGTGAATGGTACGTTAATTTTGGAATTCCAGGTATGTTTGCGGGAATTTTTATCTTGGGTGCAATAGTAGGCAAATGCTATAAATGGAGTATTAGAAATAACGATTTTTTCAGCAAATTTATTTATATTATAGTACTCTATAAAGCCTTTGTTTGCTTGAGAGCCGGTTTACTAACGTCAATGTATTCATGGTTTGTAATTATATTTTTCTTCATGCTTAGAAAATGGTGTTTAGCAAGAAGCGATAATTAAATACGAAATTTAAGCCTTTATCGAAAGGAAGGGATATATGCGAGTGCTCATCGCCAATAAATTTCTCTACCCTCGCGGCGGAGATTGCCTTTATACCTTGAGGCTGATGAATCTCTTATCGGAAGCCGGGCATACGGTTATTCCATTTACCATGCATCATCCTCAGAATCAGAAAACCGCCTACGATGATTATTTCGTGCCGCATATCGATTTCCGGGAGGAACTAAAGAGTTTCAGGCCTCAAAACGCGTTAAGAGTAATTTCGCGGGCAATTGTGAATACTCAAGCCGCCGAACTCATGGAAAAGCTGATTAAAGATGTACGGCCGGATATCATCCATCTCAATAATATTCATCATCAGCTAACGCCGGCGATCTTGAAAGGGCCCGCCAGATACAATATCCCGGTAGTCTGGACCTTGCATGATTATATATTGAATTGCCCGGATAATACATTTTTAAGAAATGGAAAAATATGCACCAGGTGCGCTGATGGAAACAATATCCATGCCATCATCCATCGTTGTAAAAAAGGCTCGTTGGCGGCCAGCGTCATCGCGGCTTTGGAAAATACTATCTATAATCCCCGTAAATTGGCCGGGTCGGTGAAAAAATTTATCGCGCCGAGCAGATTTTTGGCGGAACTTCTTGTCAATCATGGCCTGCCGCGAGATCAAGTGACTAATCTCCCGAATTTCTTGCCGCCTTTAGAAATTGAATCTACCGGCAATGACTATTTTCTATATATCGGCAGATTATCATCGGAAAAAGGCGTAGATATACTTCTTGAAGCGTTCAGTCGATTAAAACTCGGTAAATTGATAATCGCGGGGGATGGTCCTGACAGGGGATTGTTAGAAAAGAAAGCGCTTAATATGAGTATCGAAAACGTCAAATTTATAGGCCATCAATCGCCGGATTCGGTTATCAAACTCCTGGCCGGCTGCCTGGCGGTAATCCTGCCGTCTATCTGGTGGGAAAATTTCCCTTATTCCGCTATGGAGGCTATGGCTGTCGGCAAGCCGGTGATAGGCTCCAGAACCGGCGGGATTCCCGAACAGATCGAACACGGCCAGAACGGTTTAATATTTACTCCGGGAGACGTCGATGAATTGAGCGCTCATATGAATAACTTATTCGATGACCCGTCGTTAGCGGCTGAAATGGGCAAGATGGGGAAACAGAAGGCTTTGAAAATGTATAGTCCTGAAACGCATTATAAAAATATTTTAAATATCTATCAGGAAGTGATCGATAACAAGGATCATATGAGTATAGGGGGGGCTGATAAAGAATTGGTTACAACAGCCGGAACAATAGGTTAATTTATTTCCCAAGAGAGAGTACAATGGATGGCAGTATAATTGTTACCTACAGATGTAATGCTGTATGTCATATGTGCAACGTCTGGAAATTTCCGACCAGGGTCGAGGATGAAATCAAGCCGGAAATCCTGGAGAAATTACCCAATCTGAATTTCTGCAATATTACCGGAGGAGAGCCATTTTTACGGGAAGATATACTCGATATTATCGATGTTGTTAAGCGTAAAGCCAAGCGTGTCGTAATCAGCACGAACGGTTATCTTACTGATGATATCTTAAGAGTCGCTAATAAGCATAAAGATATCGGCATTAGAGTCAGTATCGAAGGCCTACCCGCCGTAAATGACAAATTAAGAGGCTTGCGGGATGGTTTTGACCACGGTTTGCGAACTCTTCTCGATCTTCAAAGAATGGGCCTGAAAGACATCGGTTTCGGCATAACTGTTTCGGATAAAAATGCCGGCGATATGCTGGAATTATATCAACTGGCCAAATCAATGGATCTTGAATTTGCCACGGCGGTCGTCCATAACTCTTATTATTTCCACAAGTTTGATAATAAAATTACGAACACCGGCGAGGTTATCGGTTGTTTCGAGAAACTAATCGAGGATTTGCTCAAATCCGGCAAAACTAAAAATTGGTTCAGGGCATACTTTAATCATGGCCTGATCAATAATATTAAAGGGAATAAAAGACTCTTGCCCTGTCAAGCAGGTACCGAGAACTTCTTCCTTGATCCATTTGGTGAAGTGAAACCATGCAATGGCCTTGAAGAAAAGTACTGGGTCGACAGTTTTGGTAATCTTAATGAAAAAAGCTTCGCTGAGATCTGGAACGGCCCGAAAGCCAGGGAGATCAGGGATAAAGTCAAGAATTGTCAGAAGAACTGCTGGATGATAGGAACGGTTTCGCCGGTGATGAAAAAACAGCTATGGGTACCATCTCTATGGGTATTAAAAAATAAGCTGCTGGGTTATAAAGGCGGAATGCGGATAGCCGTTTTAGGCACGAGAGGATTCCCCGGAGTTCAGGGCGGAGTTGAAAGACACTGCGAGGAATTGTACACTCGGCTGGCTAAACTGGGCTGTGGGATAAGAGTATATGCCAGAAAGGGCTACGTTAACTACGGCGATAAAAAATATAAGGGGGTCGAAATATTTCCTCTTTGGGCGCCGAGGATAAAAAGCCT
>CAZFSN010000033.1:0-9825 GCA_964521815.1 uncultured Ignavibacteria bacterium
TCCAGAAGAATCTGCCGAAGTTCGTACGCGATCCAGAGGTTGGCGTTTTTCTCTTGCAGACCGGTCGGGCCGACCGCGCCCAAATCGTGCGAATGGCCGGGATCGATACATATACGCAAGCCATCGAGCGGGGCTAACCGTTTATTGCTGGCCCGCAGGCGTTTTCTTAGCTTAAGGATAAGTTTATTATTTTCATAATTACAGCTATAACCCCAGAAATGTTTATCTTGCCAGCTTATATTGAGACGGTAAATATCATCCTGTGGTTGTTCCCACCAGATTGATTCGATATATTTTTGAGCTCCGTTGAATCGTATCCAGTCGGTATCGGAGGTGAGACCGAATATATCGATGGTCATCAAGCTGCCATCGGTATGAATTTCATAGGGCAGCATCTCATCGACATTCATTGAAACAGTAATGTACTTATCGGAATCATCGACAGCAATAAATGATACTTCGCCTTTAGGCAAAAGCGTTCCTTCAGGTTCAAGCACGGAATCGATTTTGCGCACATAGCCGGTAATATTGTTAGCTAATTTAAGCCGATAATAATCCGGCGTTTCACCGGTATATTCGAACCTCATTCCCGCCTGTTGATTGATCAGTTTGTAGCCTTTTCCCGGTGCGGTTCTTATAATACGCGGCCGACCGGTTAGCCTAACGATACGCGGCGGCAATTCATTGATTCGAACGACATAGAAATCGGTCGAGTCATCCTCGAATTCGCTGAAAAGCAACCGGTCATCCTGGTCTTTAAATTCGCACTCATACAGGTAATACACTATTGACGAATCCTGAATATTGCTTACAGGCAAATACCCAACATAAGTAACGAAATCATCCGATTTCGATGATGAAATATCGCCGAAAACATTTGTCATTGTCCAGAGCTTTATGTCCGGATACATAGGAGTCCAGACAGAATCATCGGCAAAACTGCAATAGGTTTTGCCGCCGGGTTTGGCATCTATAGCGAATTCGAAAATATCATCTCCCCGCAGAACTGTGCGGCCGGATGGCTTGATAGACGATCGATCTATGAAACAACTTGATGTATCAGGGGGGCTGCCTACGACAAGATTAACAGTTGCATAAGTATAATCGTTTTTTAAATTGGATAACAGGTCGAAATGAAATTCCCCCCGACTTACCGGCAGAAACGCCAGAAAACCGCCGTCTTTATATACATCAATATCATAACCATTGATAGTGAGTTTGGCTTGAGGATCGGTGTTGCCGAAAATGAAGGTCGAATCAACGGCCGGGATTTGCTGACCATCCTTGGGATATATTACCTCCAGATGGTTCTGGGCAAAACCGGAAACGCACAGAATAAGCAGGCTTATGACAGTTCGATACATCAGCCTTTGTCCACAACTCCGATTCCGGGGCGGTCGCTAAATTTCAGAAAGCCGTCGACAGCGCGGATACCATCGTAAGGGTCATCATTGATAAGCAAATTGCCGTCCAGATCGACATAATCCACCAGCGGGGCCAGTTGAGCCGCCGCCGAGATGCCAATCGATGTTTCCACCATACAGCCGATCATGATTTTCATTTTAAGCGCCCGGGCCATGGCGATCATCTTGAAGCCCTCGCGAATGCCGCCGGATTTCTGAAGCTTGATATTAATGCCATCGACAATGTCTTTATAAAGCGCGATACTTTCGGCATTCATTATCCCCTCATCGGCAATAATCGGCACGTTGGCTTTGGACCTGAGAATCCGGAAACCCTCGTAATCGTGCCAGTGAAGCGGCTGTTCGATAAATTCGATATCGTATTTTTCCAGAAGCTTGATTTTTTGCACGGCCTCTTTCAATGTCCAACCGGCATTGGCATCCACACGGATATGGGCGTTAGTAACATCCCTGACCGCCGCCACCATATCGATATCACCGGGCACGCCGACTTTGATCTTGTAAACCTGATAGCCCGGATTTTCTTCGGTCTGACGTTTCATATCATCGGGATTGCTGATGGCTATCGTATATGATGTGGCAATATCATCCCTGGGAGTAATTCCCAGCATTTTATAAACCGGAATATTTAATTTCCTTCCGATAGCATCATGCAGGGCGATATCGATAGCCGCCTTGGCGGCGGTATTGTAAGCCCGGAAATGATTTAAGCGGTCGATAATATCCTCAAGCTTGAATATATCATCGCCGATCAGGTCGGATGATTTTTCGATAAAATCTCTAATCGTTTCAACCGACTCGCCATAATATGGTACCGGCGACGCTTCGCCAAGCCCACCATCTAGATTGACAATGACCAGTTCTCTCATATCGGACGCGCCATGCGCCGTCCTGAATGTTTTCTTTAAATGGACCTTGACAGTTTTATGTTTTAACATGACTTAACTCACCGCCTTTTCATTTATTTCTATAATCTTTTTATCGGCATCGATAAATGCCCGAACGCCCAAGGGTATGGTTAACACATTTTTACCATGCCCGCAAGCTACATTAGTTAATATCGGCACTTTTAAATTGCCGAAATAGTCATCTATTACCTGATCCAATGTCAGACTCTTTTTGCCTCCGCTCTCGGTCTTAATCCTGACCCATTCGCCAATAATAAATCCCCGGGCCTTGGCGATATCTGTCGCCATAAATAAATGACCAAGATAGCCATCGATGCGGTAGGGCTTTTCATCGGTGTCTTCCAGAAGCGCTATTTTATCTTTGAACGACGGCATAAATTCTGTACCGACCAGTTTATTCAGAAGCGATAAATTGCCGCCGGTTAACACTCCCGAAGCCCGGCCGCCATGATATTTTATAAATTTCCCTAACCTGGCAGGATTGTGAAGTAGACCTAAAGGTTTAGTTGATGTAATGGCCCTTATCAGATTATCAAGATTGAATTTATAATTTTTTCTACTGAGACTGGTTGAAGCCATAGCGCCATGAAAAGTGACAAATCCATCTCGGTTAAAAGCGTGATGAAGTACGGTTATATCTGAAAAACCGACGAAGATTTTGGGATTGGCTTTGATTAAATCGAGATCAAGATATTTCAATAAACGGGCACAGCCAAATCCACCGCGGGCGCAAATTATCGCCTTATACCGCTTGTTCGCGAATACCCTCATCAGGGCTTCCGCCCTTTCCTTGTCCGCACCGGCGAGGTAGCCTCTTTTTTTATAACATTGAGGGTGAATGTATACTTTAAATCCAGCCTCTTCGAGCCTTCTAGCGCCTAATTTAAGGGCGGCTTTCGGCCCCGGACTGGCGGGAGCGACGATAGCGATTGTGTCGCCTGGTTTTAGGGCTTTAGGTTTGGTTATTCGGGCCATAGATGGTAGGCTACCCCTTGATGACCTGTCCAGACGGCGGTTAGCTCATTTATATCGTAAGCATTGACACCATTGGTAATATCATCACCGGCCGGGTCGTTAACCAGCACATGGCCGTGGCCATCGAAACCGCGAACTACGATAAGATGGCCATCGGTGGATTTATAAGGCGCGCCTGAAAGTTTTTGGTCCGTGTCAAACGCAATGCTGATAGCAACGGGCTTGCCGGCTTTCAATTCATCGACCAGTTCATTAAACGAGTTATGTCTGCCGATCCAGGTCCTATTCAAGCCCAGCACATATGCCGCCTGCGCGTTATAGGGCCAATTGCCGTAGATATCATTCGTTTTATCATAGACGGTTTCAGCCACCTCCAGCGTACTGAATTCGCGGCCGTGGTAATTCAATATCATAGTGACGCTGGTGGGACTGCAAGTAAGGCCCGAAATGCTATCCGGTAGCCAGTGCTGTGATCGATATGGAACCGCCAGATCGATTGGCTCTATTTCAGGTACGGGCGGTGAATAAACATGATACTGCCTCATATTGGCTGATACGTCGCTGTAACAGACGCTAATTCTGTCCAACATAAATAAGCTGTCGGCGCCGGCCAGGCAGGTAATTTTGAACCTGTAATATTTCATTGGCTGTGCAAGCCTGATTATATCTTCATCCAGCCGGCCGATATCGGGAATCTTCCGGGGCAGATCAGAAAATTCCGCGATATCACTATCTAACCCGCCCCATTTTTGATAAGCGAACTCATACCAGTTATTGCTATCGGGGCTGACGGAAAGCGATATGAATATCCCGCCGGGTTTATTTACGAGGCAATTCCATGATAATAGTATTTCGTTGAAATCAAAGTCGGTTTTTTCAATCGGCGATTCTATCAAGCCCGGCTTATCTGGAGATTCGAGTGTCAGCTTTGTTTTATCGCCATTTAAAATGACATTAGTGAATTTATATCCAGCCCAATCCTCGCCATCATCATAAAAATCTACATGATGTATTTTGTATTCACCGCTTATCAATTGACGGGTAAACACCGCTATAGCAAGACAGGCAAAAAACGCGATGACCACTATAAATGGCTTAATCTTCAATTACTCTCCTGGCGGTAATGAAGCCTTCATCGAGATGCTTTAAATAATTGCCCTTCGATTTATCGAAGCTGTTGATGTATACGCCTCCGGTAGATGAGCTTGAATGAATGAAGCTTTTATCCGATATGGCGATAGTTACATGTCGCTTAAAAAATAGAAGATCGCCCGGCTGGATATCCTCGCGCTTTATTTCTTTGCCGCAATTGATCTGGTCTCTGGAATCGCGCGGCAAATCGATCCCGAAAAACTTAAAATTCGTCTGGGCCAGTCCGGAACAGTCAAAACCAAAGAAGCTTCTGCCTCCCCAGAGATATGGCACACCGATAAACCGTCTGACACTATCCATGAAAAGCGGCATGGTGGCCCGGGACAGGCTTGGCATCTGCCCAACAGGTACTAAATCATCGGCAACCAAATATATTTCCCCAAATCGATGTGAGTCACAGACCACGAAGTTATTCACGTGCTTTTTGACCTTCACCGCGGCCGTAAATGGCAATATAGTAGCCGCCATTGCGTGCTCATCGGCGCCGGTATAGGCAATCGCGATACTGGCCGATACGATATGATCGACATTTTCCTGATTTTCATCTTCGGAGATGAAACTGTTTTTTAAATACCCTTCATAGTTATCGCTTAAGCGGACAAGTGAATATTCATCGCCTTGTTTTACGATCTCGACTGTTTCATTAAAAAGCACCTGGCTTGTTCTTTCCGAATTAAATTTCGGTTCCAGGCGGATATTGGCGACATTGATGTTAACTTTGAACGACATCATTCCCCCTTATAAATACGCGGCAGTCTGTCTGACATACCGGCTAAAAACTCATAAACAAATGATCCGGCCAAGCCGGACAGCTCCTCGGCGGTAATTTTCTTTTCTCCTGATTGACCCAATAACACAGCTTCATCGCCGACTTTTATATCGGGCACATCCGTTACATCGATCATGAGCGCGTCCATGCAAATTCTACCGACTACAGGGGCTTTACAGCCATTGACCAGCACATGGCTTTTATTGGATAATGACCAGAAATAACCATCAGCATAACCAATACCCAGCGTAGCTATCACCATATCCCTCGATGAAGTGTATTTGCCGCCATAACCTATCGGCTTGCCCGCCGGCCAATTTTTCAACTGGATAATTCGGCTTTTCAAACTCATCACCGGTTCAAATTCGATTCCGGGCATATTTTTCGGCGGATAGCCATATAGTAAAATCCCCACTCTAACCAGGTTAAATCTATCGTCATGATGAAGCGACAGGCCGCTGGAATTTTCGATACTGGTAATATAGGAGCTATCAAGTCCGGAGGAACTTAGCATACGATCAAAGCGAGCGAACTGTTCCCGGGTAAAAGTATCATCGCCATTGCTGGAATCGGCCAGATTAGTGGAAACGCCGATTATTTCTATGCCTTTCATATGTTTACCAAGACCAATTAGCGTACTCAATCCGATATTATCGACTCCATAACGGCCCATGCCGGTTTCGGCTTTTATAAATACTTTCACAGCGGCATTAAATTCCAAAGCGGCCTGATTTAAAGCCTCAAGATAATCAGCCGAACCGACAGTGGCAATCAAGCCGGCTTTAACCAAGGGGACGGCGCGTTCCGGGGTATCCGGGTAAAGTACTACAATTGGGGTTTTTATTCCGGCTTCAAGCAGTTTTTGCGCTTCCTCGATAAAAGCCACCCCCAGATAATCAGTCCCGAGCTTTTCCGCTTGCAAGCCGATTTTTACCAGACCATGCCCATAAGCATTGGCTTTAACGACCACCATAATCGCGGTTTGGGGACCGGCCATATGCCTTATTTTGCGAAAATTAGCATTGAACGCGTCCAGATCGATTTCTATATATGATGGCCTGGAAAAATCTATATTTTTACTTGTCGAATATTTTTCAATCCTACTAACTTTTGTCTTCGCCATAAATCCTTGTATTCTTCCCTCTCCCGAATTAAATAATCCTTGTTGCCGCTTACCAGTACCTCGGCCGCTTTCAATCGGCTATTATAATTCGAAGCCATTGAATGGCCATAAGCGCCGACGGTGAATAAACACAATAAATCGCCTTCACGCAAGCCCGCTAATGTTATTTTTCTGGCAAATGTATCCGCGCTTTCGCATATAGGTCCGACCACATCCAGCTTGATAGCTTGCCCTCGACGGGAAACGACGGGTTCAACGCGATGATAAGCGCCATAAAGAGCCGGTCTGATAAAATCGTTCATACCGGCGTCTATAATAGCGAATTTCTTCGCGTAACTCTTTTTCAAATATATTACTTTTGCGACCAGAACGGCGGCATTGCCAACCAATGACCGACCGGGTTCGACAATAAACTCGACCTCAACACCCCGCATCTGCGGGATTAACGATTTAATGTAATCCGAGGGTCCAGGAAGCTTCTGATTTTTAGCGTAAGGCGCCGCCCAACCCCCTCCTATGTCAATATAGTCTATTAAGATATTTTGTTCCAATAATCTATTATAAATTTGTTTGAGCTTGCTAAAACCTTCCACAAACGGCTTCACGGTCTGGATTTGTGAGCCAAGATGCATCGACAGCCCGGCCGCTTTCAGATACGGGCTTTGGGCGATACGGCTATAAATCCTGACAGCCTTATTGGCCGGAATACCGAATTTCTCGCTTTTCAAACCGGTCGCGATATGCGGGTGAGTCTTCGGATCGACATCGGGATTGATTCGTAAAGAAACCGGCGCTATTTTCCCCAGATGCGCGGCAATTGTTTCGATTAGCTTCAGTTCATTTTCTGATTCTACGCCAAAGAATTCCAAGCCGCCTTTGAGCGCGCTTTCTATCTCATGCGCCTGCTTGCCCGCCCCTGAGAAAATAATTCTTTTAATTCCGGCTTTGCGGGCGGCCTTGTATTCACCCAGAGAAACAACGTCGCAACCCCCGCCAAGATCGGCGATTACCTTAAGCAAGGTTAAATTGGAATTGGCCTTAGCCGAATAAAATATGCTGTGCCGAATATCGCCAAAGGCCCGGGAGGCGATCTTGTAATGACGCACGAAAGTTCTTAAACTATACACAAAAAGCGGCGTGCCGTATTTTCGGGCTAACCTGGCCAAGGGCACCGATTCACAGTATAATTCGCTGCTTTTTCTGTTAAAGTAATCCATCTAATAATTATCGATTATATATCCGCAAAAATTATCCATCCAGTCGTCGATCTCGGAATCGTCGACAGAATGGTTATTTACCATTAGCGAGAATGCCAGAAGTCGGCCGCTTCGCGTGGTCAGGTACCCGGCAAAAGTCCGGGTATTGGCAATTGAACCGGTCTTCGTTCGCATCTTTTCCGCCAGGGGCTGGCCGGCCATGCGGCGGCGAACACTTCTATCCACGCCGGGTATGGCCATTGATTCGTAATATGCCTCGAAATTAGGCGAATCATACATATACTCAAGAAGTTTTACTATGGCCGATGGTTTCGCCAGATTCATATACGAAAGCCCCGAACCGTCGTTATAACTTATATCCCCGGTCGTAATACCGATCGATTCCAGCCAATCCCGCACGATCTTCGTAGATGCTTCAAAAGACCCTGATCCGCATATTTCCGCGCCTATCGTTTTTAAAGTCTGCTCGGCGAAAAAATTCTGGCTGTTTTTATTGATTACCGATATCACCAAACTCATCGGTTCGGACCGCCAGGCAAAAAGCCTGACTAAATTCCTATATTGATATTTCGACGGTAAATCATTCGAACCGATATCGAGAACCCGGCCTTTAACTTTAATTCCGTTTTTGGCCATAACATCTTTAAACACGCCGGCGCAATACAAATTCGGTTTATCCACGGAAACGTAATCGATTACGCCATCAGTATCATCTATGGCGATACCGCCGAAGAACTCGACAGTATTTGTACCGGGATAACGATAAAAATCGAAAGTGTTGTCAAGTCCTGCGCCACAGGTAGTTGTATTATTGATAATCTTAATATAATCAGTTTGAGGATTGATGGTTATAAGACATTTTTCATTTATTTTCCTGGCTGGATAGACATGCAAATCGACACAATTATCATTGAAAGACAAAGCTGAGATCGGACAGGCGTACCAGTACGTCAAATCATCCTGCGACCAACCGGGAGCTAAAGCATCTGATTTGAAAAAAGTGTTATCAGTGACTAAATCGCCTTTAATTTTATTGATGCCTTTAGCGGAGAGACTATCGGCCCAGAATTCGAGTACCTCGGTTATTGAACCGCGAAAACGGCCGGAAATCAGGGGGTCTCCCCCGCCGACAATTATCAGATCGCCTTTTAACTCTCCTTTGTCGCTGATATCACCATTGACATAAAACGAGGTTGTGAAACGATAGCCCGGGCCGAGTAATTCAATCGCGGCGGCGCTTGTGAAAAGTTTCAGGTTCGAGGCGGTGGAAAATTTTAAGTCCGAATTATGAGAATAGATCGCGGA
This sequence comes from uncultured Ignavibacteria bacterium, assembly GCA_964521815.1. GTDB lineage: Bacteria > Zixibacteria > MSB-5A5 > UBA10806 > 4484-95 > JAAEQD01. Next base: position 8,874 of record CAZFSN010000033.1, read on the forward strand.
ATCAGCTATAATATCTTCAATTAAAACGCCGACAAACGCGCCATTTAATCTGTCATCATCGATAAATTTATTTAGGACCGCGTCATCAGCTAAAATTAGATGATTGCCTAAAAATAATACTGCAAGTAAAACTAACTTTTTCATATTCATTTAAAAAGCCCACCCACATTAAGTGAGCGGGCTTTTTCTTTAGTTAACCAAAAAGGCTATTCACCAAATTCGGTTAAAATTACAATGAAAGTTTGACGGATGCCTTCAAGCGGCATTGAGTACGCATCGAAATTTATCATAGCTGATCTGGCTTCACCGCCATCCGGATAAAATATATGCCCGATAGATTCGCCATAATCATGAGGTTCCGCGCCGTCAATATCAAGCCCTTTGACATATAACGTAACAACACTATCGCGGAAAGCGAATATATCTTCGGCATAATCGATCTGGTCGCCATTTTTAGCCACGTCGATTTTCATGGAATCAGGAAGGCCGGCAAAATTTCCGGCATCAACAGCCCAGGTAAAATCGTCCCAATAATCCCAACCCAGCGTGGAATCGATGCCAAACCAATCGAACTCGAAATCACCAGCGACTGGAGGGACATTATTCCATATCCACTGAAGAATATTGGCGCCGCACGCCAACAGGTGACCGCCGTTATCCATGAAATATCTTAACGAACCGCCATCCACCGCGCCGACATCATACCACCACGTACTTGAAGCATCGCCGACATTAGAATCAGAGGCGAATAAAATAGTGGTAAAATTCAACACGGTAGCGGAATCAACCATACCCTGCAAAGAGATATCCCACTCGGCAAAAGCGTAACCTTCGAGGGCAATGCGATAAAACTCTTTCTCATTGCGCTCTTTCGGCATATCGCGATTGCCCAGAGCATCAAGCCACTCATAATCATCCACGTACAGGATAGACGCGTCTTTAATAGTAAAGA
>CAZFSN010000033.1:9925-19804 GCA_964521815.1 uncultured Ignavibacteria bacterium
TAAATTCTCATAGGTCGCACTGGTTTCACGGGAGGTATCGCCATACGCGCTTTCGAGTGGTTCGAGGTACCATTCATAGCTGTCATAAACTCCGCTTCCATTCAGGGCACTCCAGAAAAAGGTAACGTTGGAATTAGCTGGAATGGTGGTATTTTCATTAGGCGCGGATATCATTACCAGATCCAGTGTCCTGACTCCAGCCGGTTCCCAGGGTTTCTCCGTACTACAGCCAATTATAATGATACTAACCATCAAACCGGCGGCGAGTACAAATAAGATCTTTTTCATTTTTTATTAACTCCTTTCTCCGGTTAATGGTTAATTGGTTATCCCAAAATAGGTTTCCATGATGACATCTACAGCAGCCTTCAGGCTGGGATTATCCCATCGATAGCTGCGCCCGGCAATATAACAAAACGCACCGCCGCCGCCATTGCCATTTGGTAACGTGACAAAACCGGCATGTAGACCAGGGGCGACATTGACCGCTTCATATAGCCAGACATTATCGGGATTATCCGTTAATGGGATTTCCCAGAGGCTTTGAGCTGATTCTACTAAAATGTTATCGAGAATGCCAACTTTAGCAACGAGTGAATCGCCGCCCGGCGATACCCAGGAATCAGCTACAATGCCGGTATAGGTAGCCAGTTCGTCAAAGAAGAAATCCGATCCATAACGGGTGGGAAGTAAAAGATTGCCGCCCATTGCCAGATAGGACATTATGGCGTCATTACGTTCTTCCCAATAAGGGAAATCACCGGAATAATTATTGGCAAACCAGCTGATAGCATCAAAAAATGTAGTATCAAACATCCATTCCGGTATCGAACCGGTTCCTATTAAGCTATCCGCGAAATCCGGGACATCACCAAATGGTGTGGTATCAAAAAGATCCCAACATTTGAAATGCTGCCTGTTGCCCCAGGGAACACCATCAGCCCACATAGTTACGGCCTGACTATAATCACCCCAGCTACAGCCATTAATGCAGAGGATACCATCACCCGCAGGCAATTCAACGACCGAGAAGTTGATATGACCGGTAGCAGTAGAGCCACCGCCCGCATCATAGGCCGTTACATCTATCCAATAACTGCCGGCGCCGATATTTTGGAAGGCGAATTCTGATTCGGTAGTATTAATATTATCGCCTTCACTTGTGACTACTATGTAGCTATCGATAGCTCCATAATAGAAATCAACGGTAGCCGTAAAAGAAATATTAAGTTCTTCCATTTCCGGGGAAGTGAAAGGCACGATGAATGACTGGCCATCTAAAATATTCAACGCTATTTCCGGATTGAAAGTGTCATACACTACAACACTTACTGATACTAATGTAGGATCAACGGCGCCGTAATTATCGACGGATCTGAAATATATTGTCCGCGGCCCGACATCTAGGTCACGAATAATAAAATTGGCAATATTACCTACCGCCGTTATATCAATCCAATTGCCTTCATCAATCCGGTATTGGATAGATACTACTGAGCCGTTATCATCACTACCCCCAATCGAGAAATATATTCCCGGCCCGGTAGCTGCGCCATTCGGGGGGCCGGTAATAATAGTCGTTTGAGGGGGTGTGTTTTCCCCGGCGTTAGCCTGGCTAATGGACAACGAGACGGGCGTCGGGTCAAACGCATGGTCGTTATCCTGAGCTCTAACTTCAAAAGTATAGGAATATTCCCAAGTCGGGAAATCCAATACCAAACTAAGACTGACTGACTGGCCGACTTGCCAGTTAGAAATATTGGTTGTATCAACACTGACAGTATCACCATTTTCATCAGTATGATAGTCATACAAATACAGACTATCCCCCGTATCCGCTATGATTCTCCATTCGTACCAATATATGGCACCATCGATATCACTCCCACCCCAGTTTAGATTAGTAGTGTAAAGAGTGCCTTCAACCGGGGTATTATTAATACTGAATGGCCCGATACTGGTGTTGGGTGGGATATTTTCTTCCGGAGCGGTTCCTTCCTTGGCGCAGTTAACCGCTAATAGGAGCGAAAATACCACCAGGCCCAAAATCTTAATACCCAGCTTGTTTTTTATTTTCACTTGTTTTCCTCCATATCTTTCAGCGGTTTTAGAACGTTATGCTGGTTGAAAATCGATGGACACTGGTTAACATACCCAGGTCGTTAAACGCGTAGTCCAACGAAAAAATACTGGATGAGGATACCGACAGTTTCAAACCGGCGCCGGCCGTAAAGCCGCCTTCATCCATATTAAGTTTCCAACCAGCCCTGATAGCGAGCATATCCTGGAACCAGTATTCACCGCCGAACTGATAACGTTCTTCGTTATCCGAAGGGTGGGCCAATTCAGCCACGAGCGTGGCTTTGGACGATTCGGTTTGAAGAATATCCATGGCCAGACCGGCTCTGAATGTCAGCGGCAACGGAACCGCCTTTTGTTCAATATCTTCGCCGTCTAAATCATTACCATCAATTACGCCATCACCATTGTCATCATCCTGACTAACGCCGTCAAGAGGATCTTCATCGAATCTGCCATCGTTATCGTCATCAACCCTGAAAGTAACGTCAGGACCAAAATTCATGATAGCCATACCGATTCTAATGGATTTAAAGCCGGTTTCGTAGTAAGTACCTATATCGACCGCCCAGCTATTAATATCCCAATCGGCTATCTTTTCATGAACTATTTTGACAGTTGTACCGAAAGCGAATCTATCGGTCAAATATTTGCCAAAAGTTAGCCCGAAATCATAATCTTCAAAAGCAAAAGTACCCGAGTAATTGCCGTCAGGGTCATACTCGGTAGTGCGGTTTATCGAACCGGTATTCAACAGAGTGCTGGATAGGGCCAAGGAACTGGGACCGAATAAAGGCATATCGAGTTTTTTACCCAGGGCCACGGAATACAGGTTAATATCGGCGGGCCATTGCGTGTAGCCCGCGAATAAATCGCCATTATCTAGGTTGGCTATCCCCGCCGGGTTCCAGAACACCGATGAGGCATCATTTGCTATGGCGCAATATGCTTCCCCCATGGCCAGCGCGCGGCCGCCAACTCCGATATCCAGGAATTTTAAGCCGACCGTGCCAACTTTATTAAACTGGCCGTATGACGGGACAGCAGAGGCTACCAGAGCAACTGCTACCAACACAAGGATTATTTTTTTCATGTTTTGCAATCCTCCAATCATCTCAATCGCTCTAGCGAACCACAGCGAATTTGCCGATGAAATCATCCATCCCGGGTGCTTCCACGACATACAGGTACAAGCCGGATACTATTGTTTGCATGTTGTCAGTAATCAAATCCCAACTTGCCGTTCTCCGTACTCCAATACCGTCTGTTTCATTCCGTAAGGTAGTAACAAGATCGCCGGTCAAGGTGAAAATGCTGATTGTCGAATTTTCAGGAAGGTTAATGAATACGATCCTTTCGGTAGCTGGATTATCCTGGGTCGGTGTGAAGCCAAAATCACGGGCCGATTGAGCGACAAAAGGATTAGGAACAACATGTATGCCGGTATTGACTTCGTTGGCGGTCATGCTATAAGTTCCGGGTTCAACCGTTTGCCCCGCACCAATACCTGATTCCAATGATTCAATACCATTAGCCAGATCGCCCTTATCAAAGGCAGTGACCGCGTACGTGTATTGGAAGTAATTGTGAACATCATAATCGACATAAGAATGAACCAGTCCGGTATTGAAACCGATATTGTTAACCAGATCACATTCCATCACTAATGACCAGCCGGTCTTAGCTTTCTTCCAGACACGATAGCCTTCAAAATCCTGCTCTAAAGTTAAGGGGTCCACCGAAGATTCGGCGGCAGTATTCCACTCAATAGTAACTTCTCCGTCACCAGGCGTAATCGTATATTGCGGCGCGGCCGGAGATGAGGGGCCAATCCAGTCATGTTTCGCCAGAAGGTCGGCCCATTCCAGATTGGCGCGCATACCTTCTAAGCCTTGGCCGATACCGAAAGCCACCATAACCCGAATGGAATCAGAAGCCGGGATTTGAAACGGACCGAATTTTTGGAGATAACGGAAATCGTGCGGGTTGGGCGGCGGATCGAGCCACAAACCGTCTGATTCCAGCAGGAACCATTCAGCTTGCGCGTTATCATCGGATGGATCGGAGTTCCAATCCCACCAGCCATGACCGCTTTGCACGGTTTCTTCAGTCTCACCGACGCGGGGCGGACAAAACAGTAAACGGCTGCCTAAATAGCCGGCTGATTCTTTCGGACTTCGACGTCCGCCCACATCATCACCGGGCACCGACGAATTGTCGCCATCGTACATGTATGAAATATATTCATGGGTCGCGTCATCCCGATAGTAGCCTGGTAAATCATCCCGCGACCAGGCTTGTATTCCTGTACCACCTTCGGCCGTGGAAATATCGGCATCGGCATGAATAGCCGCATAAACCGAATCCAGCGGGGTGGCATTGAGGTTTTTTATCCACCAATCGTAGATAATGAAATCATCACGATATGCTTCGGACCAGGCATAAGTTTTTTGACGGACGCCGACGTGGACTTTGTAATTATCCGGTATCAATGGCGATTCGTCGTCGATATAAAATTCCGTATCGTACAAACTAACCGCGTCAGCATCAACACCGCCCTGCCTTACAGTGATATTGGTGGCCTTGTCCTGGGAGAACTTGACATTTTGCCCATGATAGCCAACCCGAAAGCTGGCAAAGTACAGATAATTATTGTTGGCCGCGTACTGGGCAGGCGTCTTCCAAATCATCGAAGGTTGGTCAGCAGAGTCATCGCCAATGAGGAGGCAGAAATCATTCGTTCCCGTAGAAAATTCTGCAGTAGAATTTGATATCAGATTCGCGATCATTCCGATATTGCAGACGACCTCATCATTGACAGCAGTTTTCGCCAAACCTTGATTGTTATTTAACGGGTTTTCCGCCACTTGCTTATTCATTGCCATGACATTTGACCCGGCCAGGCCAAATAATAACATGGCGTAAAGAATTAGCAGCCCGGCTTTCTTACCCGGGTTAAATCTTTTCATTTTATGAAATTCCTCCATCTTCTGCTTTACTATCTCTCATAGCCATTACAGCCAGTGTCAAATGTTAAAATAGCATCTCAAAACCAAGCATTATCCTTCGCGGAGCGTTATAGACATTGGGATCTTGGAATTGTCCGCCGGGTTCGCCGGTTAGATCATAGCGCTCGGCATCGAATTCGGCATACTCATTAACAATATTGGCCCGATTAGTAAGGTTTCTAACTTCCACGAAGAAATTGGTTTTATATGTCTTGTAGATTTTGAAGCTCTTGTCGAACCTCATATCGATTCTCCAGGCTTCCGGGAATGTTTTATCATTCATCGGCGGAAGTTCTGGTTGTGGAACACTAATAGTACTGCTATACGGTGTGCCTGAACCATATTGGAAGAACAGATCAATACCCCAGTCACCCAGGAAATGATAATTGCTTATCATCGGACCCCAATCCGCGGGGACATGATAGTTCAGATTTGCATTAGCCGTATGGCGTTGATCCCAATCAAGCGGAAAATCCTCGGTTCTCGGTTTGCGGTTATCATAGTCATCCTGGAAAGTTTGGTAACCATCAGAGGCTCTGCCCCGGGCAATCTGGTAAGTATAGGTCACGACACCCGAAAAACCATGCCAAGGCCTTTGAGTAAGCGCTAATTCGAAACCCTTTACTCTGGCATAGTCCGAGTTAGAGTATCTCCAATAGAAAGCATTCCCGAAATAGGTTTTGTGGTAAGTAACAAGGTTACTGATATCCTTATAGAAACCGGTCACGGAAAGTTTCAAGAAATCGTTGAAACCATGTTCTAAGCCGGCTTCATAAGAAATTGTCTTTTCGGCCTTAAGATCAGGATTTCCCATGTACTTATGAGCGCCGCGCAAATCATAAGCTAGATTTTCATACAGATAGTACAATTCTGGAAGCTGGAAGTAATGCCCATAAGTTACATGCAAGACATCGAATTCGGTTATGGGATAACTCACCCCGACCCGGGGAGAAAGTTGTTGCTTGGTTTTGGCCTTGACCGCTCCCTTGATCCTGGCGATGTAATCAAAAGCATCTATATTCTGAGGATCATCAATATACTCTTGTAAAAGCGGATCTTCTGGATTGGATGGGACATAGGTTTTAGGATCGAAGAAATCATACCTCAGTCCAATATTCAGGATCATTCCTTCGCTTTCCAGTTTGTTCTGGGCATAAGCGCCTAACTGTAAAGGTTTAGTATGGAATTGATCGTTGTATTCGTTGCCGCCGGAGGCAATCGAAGTATGATTTTTATAGAGATCGTATTTCTTTAGTTCGAATCCCATTTTCATCAAGTTGGTCGAATTAACCTGAGTTGTCAAATCGCCTTTGGCCGTATACACGATCTGTTCATCATCACCGACACGGCGACGATTCAGGAACATGGGATTAACAAAGAATAACTGCTGGAATTGGGTAGCGCCCATAGTCACAAACCGCGTTTCCAGCATCTCGTCATAAGTTAATGGGTGATCATCCCAGGGATCATACTGACGTGATGTCTTGCCGGTGGAGAAGCGGGAGAAGATTACATTGTAAAAACTTCTCGGGCTTAAATTATTCGTGAAATTGATCGCGACTTCATCAGATGACCCGTTTTGTCTGAGGCTGGAATTGTACGTGTTGTAATTTGTATACGTGCGTCCAATTCCGCGGGCTTCAATGCTATCGGCCGCGGCTCCTACAGCGCCAAGCAACGATACGCCGTTTATATCGATATCACTATATTCTCCGCTCGGGTGCTCTACGAAATAGTCAGCGCTATCCGGAGTCAATCCAAGGCTATTATTGAGAATATAAAAGAATATGGAATCGATTTCGGCGTTAGTGTGCCCCTGCGCGACAATCCATCCATATGGAGTAAATGAATACACGGAATCGAGGCCGCCGTCCGGAGCTATCACATAATAAGGCTCGGAACCTGCCGGAATCGTATCCGGTCTGTAATATCTTTCAGCGCCTTCAGCAGCCGGCCAGTAGACAGGACCGGTAATATTCCAGGTTTTGCCCCAGGTTAGAACGGGCTTACAGCTGAAATCATAAGCAACGTAATCCGATTTGGAAGTCAGTCCGGAAATTGTCAATTTTTTCGATGAGCTCAACTGATAGCTTAATTTACCCTGAATGGAATGCGTCTTGCGCCAGAAATCGTAACTACGAGTATCGCGGTTGAATTGATATGTCCCGGAAGTCGAAAAATTCATTTCACCGGGGATATCCAAATTTTTCAAGGGTACAGGCCCGCTGAATGACCAGTCGTGCTGACGCTGATCGTATATTTTAGAGCGGTCATATTTATCGACCTGGGGATTATCAAGCCAGTCCCAGCTCTCGACATTGCCAAGCGAATCCTTGTTAGCCTGAAGATAGATAACCGTACCATATTCATCATAGTGCGGGTTGCCATAAATATCCCAGCCAAAAATCGCGTCAGTAGAGGATTTCGATCTGAATTTGCCGGCAAAATTTTTGCCGCCTTCCTTAGCGACAACATTGATTACGGCTGATTGTACGCTCGGATATTCCGCTCCAAAACCGCCGGTTAAAACTTCAGCTTCGGCGATAGATTCATCCGGTATGTACGCGGCTAATTCCGTAGACGGACCGGAACCCGGCAAAATACCGGAATAAGCCCCCAATGGGTTAGCCATATTGACACCGTCAAGCAGATATACGACTTCACCTGTGCCATCACGACTTCCCCTGAAAGAACCAAGAACATTACCGGCGCCCACGCCTACACGAGCCACTAGACCGTTAACGGCCGAACCCGTAATTTCATCGGGCGTAATGCGCATACGAGTCGAGGTAACATCCGGCTCAATTAAAGGCCGTTCTGCCTCAACTGTGATTGTCCCCATATCAATCGTCTCGGTTTCCAAATCCAGGTCTACCTTCGTAGTAAGATCAATCGTAACCTCAACATTGGTTATCTCCATAGGCCGATAACCGATGAGGTTGATCTTCAATGTGTACTTACCCGGAGGCACGTTAATAATGAAGAATTCACCCTGAATGTTGGTGGCGGCACCGATGGTCGTCCCGGCAATAACAACGTTTACGCCGGGTAGGGGCTCACCGGTCTGTTTGTCGATGACAGTACCTGCTATTTTACCCGTCGTTCCTGCCAAAGCCGTGCTAGCAAGCAATGCCACCAGTAATAACACTACCGATAGCCTGTTTAATGGTTTCACCAACAAGTCTTTTCCCTCCTTGTTTAGTGTTAATTAATTAGTGGTTAACTGTCGAACAAATTACTATCTTGTTCTCGATACCTACCTCCTTTTCTCGATAATTTGAATCATCTAATTTCATATTAAAAGCCCTTATTCACAAATCATTGTCACTAACGTATTACCCGGTTTCATATTAATTGTCGTATATAGGAGTAGGGCAAAATCCTGTCAAGCAAAAAAGTCGTTTTTTTTTCATTTAACATTTTGCGCAAAAACCAGTTAGATAATGACAACCTAATTAACCTTTCGGATAATTCGTATTTTTCTTAATAGCTTGACATTTATATTTCATAAAGATAAAATTATTCCCCTTTTTTTTAAAATAAATCTCACATTAGGACTGATATATCGCCTAAATTGACTGTTTTTATTAAAAATGATGATAGGCTCTATTGCCGCATATATATTTTTACCCCCTAATACTATAATTTCCTCGCGAATTCGGCAAGTTTGTCCAAAGCTTTTTTAATATTTGCAGTAGAGGAAGCGTAGGAAAACCTGATATATCCCTCGCCGAATGCGCCAAAAGATGTACCCGATAAAGCGGCTATTCCCGCCTCATGCATAAGCCGATATTCCATCTCCGCGGATTTTATTCCAAATTTCGAGATATTAGGAAAGAGGTAAAAAGCCCCGGCCGGTTTATGACAATTAAAACCGTCAATCCGATTCAATCCATCAAAAAATATATCGCGGCGATCTTTAAATTTGCTAACCATTTGCCTCACAGCCGATTGATCGCCCCTAAGAGCTTCGATCCCGGCGACCTGGGCGAAAGTAGTGGTACAAGAATTAAAATTCGTTTCTAATTTGGCGACCTGAACAGCCAAATCCTTGGGCATCACGCCATAGCCAACACGCCAGCCTGTCATAGCATATGTCTTGGAAAACCCCTCAAGGATTATGGTTCTTTCAGTCATCCCAGGAAACGAGGTGATTGATTCGTGTTTCCCGTCATACAATATTTGACTGTAAATTTCATCCGCTAAAACATAAATATCTCTTTTTAAGGCTATGTCCGCAATAGCTTTTAAATCATCGTGCGTCAACACCGAGCCGGTGGGGTTTTGCGGTGAATTGATAATAATCATTCTTGTTTTTGGCGTAATTAACGAGATAAGTTCATCCACATCCAGACGAAATTTATTTTCTTCCCGCATTTTAATAGGTACAGCCCTGGCGCCAATAAAGTTTATGACCGATTCATATATCGGGTAGCCGGGATTGGGATAGATGACCTCCTCGCCGGGATTGGCCAATGCTAACAGCGAAAACAGTATAACAGGCTTACCCCCCGGGGTGATTACCACATTTTCCGGTCCGATATTAATCCCTCTCGTTTCTTTCATTTCTTCGGCAACGGCTTGACGGAGCTCCGGCAAACCAGCAGATGGGTTGTAATGGGTCCAATTGTTTCTTAAAGCCTCTATAGCCGATTCAGTTATATTTTGCGGTGTATCGAAATCAGGTTCACCGATCTCTAAATGGATCATCTCCTTGCCCCGGGCTTCCAACTCCTTAGCTTTGGAAAAAACCACAAAAGCGGTTTCGGTACCCAGGTTTACCAATCTATCC
>CAZFSN010000034.1:0-19596 GCA_964521815.1 uncultured Ignavibacteria bacterium
GTTTGCCGCATTTGGTTTTGAGTTCATCGATTATGCCGATTATTTTTTTAATCCAGTCATGAGCAAAATCGAGGGCTTCGAGCATATCGCTTTCCGAAACTTCGGCGCTGCCGCCTTCGACCATGTTTATCGCCTCGGCGGAACCGGCTACGATGATATTGATATCATTGGTCTCAAGTTCGGATATAGTCGGTAAAATTGTCAACTTGCCCGCGGCTCGTCCGACTCTTACGCCCGCGATCGTGTTAACCGTCGGAATTTCGGATATTGCCAGAGCCGTGGCGGACGCGATAATACCCAGTACGTCCGCGTCGTTTTCCTGATCGGACGACAAAACTGAAATCAGCACCTGGACTTCATGGAAGAAGCCATCGGGGAAAAGCGGCCTGATCGGTCTATCTATTAAGCGGGAGCTTAAAATTTCTTTTTCGGTCGGCCGACCTTCGCGTTTGAAAAATCCTCCCGGGATTTTGCCGGCGGCATACGCTTTTTCGCGATAATCGACGGACAGCGGGAAGAAATCTTGATCTTCCTTTAAATTTTCCGCCATACAAGCGGTGGCCAAAACGATTGAATCGCCTAATTGAACCGTGACCGCTCCGCCCGCTTGTTTGGCTACACGGCCGGTTTCGATTGTAAGTACTCTGTCACCTATCGGTAATTCTACCTTGTAAATCTCATCTAACATTATTTCCTCTAATTTTTAAAAGCTTACTTGCGCAATTGCAGGTTTTCGATAAGAGCCTGATAAGCTTCAAGATCGGTTTTCTTCAAATAATCCAGCAGACGGCGGCGACGGCCGACCATCTTTAAAAGTCCAAGCCTCGAATGATGATCTTTTTTGTGCATTTTAAAATGCTCGGTAAGATCGTTTATCCGCTGGGTCAACATAGCCACCTGGACCTCGACGGAACCGGTATCGGTTTCGTGGAGCCGGTACTTCTGCACCAACTCGCTTTTAATTCCTTTCAATAAGGGCACATTTCCTCCTCAAATATTTAATATTTTTTTAACTTGCTTTTTATCCTCGGCCAAAGCCGCGGCCAATTCTTCAGGCGTCTCGAATTTACGGGGCGACCTGGTACGATGTTCCAATATCATTCTGACTTTTCTACCGGTCAATTCCTCATCGAAATCGAACAAGTTGGCTTCGACGGCTATCGTCTCATCATCAAATGTCAAGCGTCCGCCGATATAAGCCATCCCCGGGATTTCGCGGTCATTGTCAACGACTTTGGCCGCGTAGACACCGGGCTGCGGCAGCAATTTGCCGGGCGGAATATTCAGGTTAATCGTGGGATAACCCAGGCTTCTGCCTACTCCCCGGCCGCGTACGACCTCGCCGGTTACGAAATAGTAATATCCGAGCATTTTGACCGCCAGGTCATAATCGCCGGATATCAGTTCCCGGCGTATCCGACTGGATTTTATCGGACCGCCTCCATTAATTACCGGGCCAACCATTTCATAAGTGTAATTATAATGTCCGGCATTGGCTTTAACCAGTTCGAAATCTCCCCGGCGGCCTTTGCCGAAACAATGATCATAACCAACCACGAAATGCTTCATCCGTAAATCTTCATGCAAAATTCTCTTGATAAATTCCTCCGCCTCAAGAGAAGCCAATTGTTGATTGAACTCCAGAATAATAACCAAATCGAGATTCATCTTCTCGAACCGTTCCAGTTTTTCCTCAGTCGTGTTGAGAACCTCCGTCCGCCCTCTGGTACCAAGCACCATCTGGGGATGAGGATCGAACGTGACTACCGCCGACGGCGTTTTATGTTCAACGGCGGCCTGTTTCAGGCGATTGAGCAAAACAACATGAGCCTTATGGACGCCGTCGAAAGTACCGACTGTCAGCGTAGTGCCCTGAATGTTCGCCGTTTCGAGCGCGCTAATTCCGGAGATGACCTTCATCGATTATTCTCACGTATTTTCCTAAAACGTCCCGGCTGTCGAGACGGTTATAACTTCCCCAACTGTAATTTAACATGGCCATAGCCAGGACCTTATTTTTAGGCCCCAAAAGAAGGCACAGGCAGCCGCCGGGCCCTTTATAATCGGTTTGCTCCAGATACTTTTTTATAAACGGCTTGCCTTCGAGGATGGATTTACAATATTCCGAGCGAATAATAGCGGTGGGCTTATCCGGAAAAGCTTCCGCCAGGGGCTTTATCGAATCAAAATCACCGGCATCGATTTCAGCTTCGAGTTTATCATAAGAAATCGCCTGTTCGAGACTAAAATCGCCTATGCCTGTCCTGACCAATTTTTTTAAATATCCACCGCAGCCAAGTTTCCGGCCCAATTCATAGGCCAGGCTTCTGACATAGGTTCCCGGACCGCAATGAATATCGATAGTGACATCGGGCCAGTCATAAGAAAGAATTTCGATCGAATAAATATTGACTCTTTTAAATTTCTCGGGCAGTTTTTCTCCGTTCCGGGCCGCTTTGTACATCCGCTTTCCATTCATTTTAACCGCCGAATACGCCGGAATTAGCTGATCGATTTCGCCGATGAAATTATCGCAGGCGGTTTTAAATTTATCCTTTGAAAGATCGCCCGGTTCCATTTCCCGAACAACAGCCCCCTCCCCATCGAAAGTTTCGGTTTCTTTGCCGAACGATAGCACGGCGGAATACCTCTTATTCGAGCCGGTCAGATGTTGCGAAAAAAGGGTGCCCTTGCCTAACAGCATCACCATTAAGCCGGTAGCCAGCGGATCAAGTATGCCGGTATGCCCGACGCGCTTTTGTTTAATTACGCGTCTGACTCTGTCGACAAGATCGTGGGAGGTTATACCTGCCGGTTTATTTAATAATAATAAGCCGTCAATCATTAAGAAATTCCGCCATTTCTTTAATTGTTCGGGCGACAGCGTCGTTAAAATTCATATCTAAAGTAAAACCCGCGGCGTTCGCGTGCCCGCCGCCGCCGTGAGCGCGGGCGAAGACCGAGATATCGATACCGTTTTGAGAACGTAAGCCAACCTTAACCGTATGAGAGTCACGTTCTTTGAATAATATCCCGACTTTCACGCCGGTGATTATAAGCGAATAATCGATTATGCCCTCGGTATCTTCGACTTTGACTTTATATTTAGCCAGATCATCGAGCGTTAGTTTTAAGATGCAGATCCGGCCGTTATCATGAAGTTCGAGATTAACCAGTAAATTCCCCAGAAGCCTTAAAGTACCGGCGTTAAACGATGAAAATACCTTATCTGATACTTCTTTCGGATTGGCTCCCGCGGCCACCAGTTGGGACGCGGTCAAGAAACATTTCGAACTCGTGTTGGTGAATTTAAACCTACCGGTATCCGAGGCGATAGCGGCATAGAACGACTCGGCTATTTCCGGCGTGATATCATGACCATTGGATTTGATAATATCGAATAATACTTCGGCCACTGCCGACGCCGATTCATCCACGCAGTTCATATCGCCATAGCGCATGTTTTTGGGATGATGATCGATATTAATCACCGTCATACTGTCATCGATCATATCTTCGACAAAACCGGTCCGCGATATATCCGGACATTCCAGGACAATAGCCACCCTGGGTTTAAATTCCGGCGGCGTATTAGAAAAACGGATTTCGCCGTTGGTGTCAAGGAATTCATACTTATCGGGCAAACGTCCCTCATTATAAGCAATGACTCGTTTACCGATACCTTTAAGAAATTTATACAAACCAATCAGGGATCCGATTGAATCGCCATCGGGATCCTGATGAGAAGTTATTAAAAAGTCATTCTCTTTTTCAATGAGCTTGATAATATTCTGATAATCAGTCCGGCTGCTCATCTTCTTTTATCCTGTTAAGCAATTCATTGATACGCTGGCCCCTTTCAATCGAGTTGTCATATTCAAAATGCAGCTCGGGCATAAACTTAATCCGTATTCTGGAGGCCAGTTCCTGGCGGATTTGCTTGTTAAAATCTTTGAAAAAACGGTCCGCCTTTTGAATCGCTTCATCATCGCCGAAAACCGAATAAAATACTTTCGCGTAACGGAGATCCCGCGACAATTCTATATCAGTGATGCTTATTATCAACCCCGCCGGTAACCCGGTGAAACCAATCAGCATTGCCGACAGTTCACGGCTAATTTGGGATGATAATCTGTCAACTCTGGAAAAATCTTTCATAACCAATCCATCTGTATATCCGTCACGACCACTTCCGGCCGATTTTCCACCAAATCGATCACTTTCGATAACACGGCGTTGGCGTGGGTTTTATCATTCGAAATCACGGCGGCTCCAATCACGCTTTTTTGCCACAAATCGTTGTCCTCAAGTTCTGCCACCGAGACATTGAATTTATTTTTAATACGGTCTTTTACGGATAACAGTATTTTTCTCTTATCCTTTAAAGAACCGACCTCGGGAAGATGCAATTCGAACCTGACGACTCCGACTATCATATTTATCAAACCGATTCGAGGGTCCTGACTCTCTCCTCAATCTCATAGGTCTCAATGAAATCACCGATTTGGGCATCACCGATCCCCGACAGTCCAATTCCGCACTCGAAACCGGTTTGTACTTCTCTCACATCGTCTTTAAACCTTTTAAGAGATGTAATAGTTGCCTCGGTAATCACTACTTTATTTCTGGTTATCCGGCATTTGGCATTTCTTCGGATAACGCCATCTTTAACAAAACTACCGGCGATATGGCCCAACTTGGGCACTCTGATAAGCTGTCTGATTTCGGCCTGGCCGGTTTTTATTTCAACCAGTTCAGGGGCGAGTAAGCCTTCAAGGGCTTTTTTAATATCCGATTCCACTTCATAAATGATTTTGTATAACTTGATATCGACATGCTCCCGGACCGCTAATTCGGCGGCTTTGAATTCCGGGCGAGTATGGAAACCGATGATAATCGCCTGGGAGGCCGCGGCCAGCATGACATCAGATTCGTTGATAGCGCCTACGCCCCTATGAATTACTCTAACCGCCACTTCTTTATGAGTGATCTTCGACAGCGTATCTGACAAGGCTTCAACCGAACCATCGACATCGCCTTTGATAATAAGATTCAGTTCGCGAATCTGGCCTTCTTTGATACGATCATAGACATCGGTCAATTTTATCCGGCTGATCATTCTGTAATCGCGCTCGCGTTTCAGGCGAAGTCGTTTCTGGCTTAAGCTTTTAGCCTCCGCTTCGCTGGCGGTAACAAAAAACGAGTCTCCGGCCTGAGGAACACCATCGCTGCCAAGAATCATCGCCGGCATAGCCGGACCGACTTCATCAAGGCGGTTGCCCCGTTCATCGAATATCGCACGGACACGGCCGCTATAAATGCCGGTAACAAACGGATCCCCTACTCTCAGAGTACCTTTCTGAACCAACACGGTGGTAATGACGCCTTTGCCGCGATCGAGTTTGGCTTCAATAATCGTGCCGGTCGCACGCCGATCGGGATTGGCTTTTAAATCCATCATTTCAGCTTGAAGGAGAATCATTTCGAGAAGCTTATCTACGTTAGTACCGAATTTGGCGGATATTTCAACCATGATCGTTTTGCCGCCCCATTCTTCAGGGACCAGATTATGTTTAGCCAATTGATTTTTTATGTTATCGATATTTATACCGGGCAAATCGATTTTATTGATCGCCACAATAATCGGGACGCCGGCGGCGCGGGCGTGATCTATAGCTTCTATCGTTTGCGGCATCACGGAATCATCCGCCGCCACGACCAGGATAACTATATCGGTAACCTGAGCGCCGCGGGCTCGCATCGCGGAAAACGCCTCATGACCGGGCGTATCCAAAAATGTAATATTGCCGCCGGGACGGTTAACAACGTAAGCGCCGATATGCTGGGTGATGCCGCCCGATTCCCCGGCGATGATATTCGACTTTCGGATATAATCGAGAAGCGATGTTTTGCCGTGATCGACATGGCCCATAATTGTCACGACCGGATGACGAGTCATGACATTCGGGTCTTTTTCCACGACCTCGACTTCTTCGTCAGCCATTTTGTCTTCCTCGACGTTGAAACCGAATTCCAGCGCGATAGTCGACAGAGTATCCATATCCAGGCGCTGGTTGATAGTCGCCATCATACCCAATTCCATGCACTTGGCGACAACCTGGGCGGGTTTTAAATCCATCAAAGTCGCCAGTTCGGAGACTGTTATAAACTCGGAAACCTTGATCGTTTTGGTCAGTTCGGTGGGAGTCTCTGTCCCATCTTTTTCATGGCGCTGATATTTCTTCTTTTTAGTGCCGGTGCCCAAACTCGACATCGTTTGACGGAACGCGGCTTTGACGGCTTTGGTATCGACTACTCGTTCTTTGCGTCTGCGTCTTCTATCTTTTTTCTTGCGAAAATCGACTCTGCCGGGCTCGGTTTTTTTGACTGGTTTCTTTTTGCTTCTGGTCAGTTCCGCCATTATCCGTTTTTCGGCTTCTTTTTTTTGTCTGAGGATTTCCTCTTCTGATTTCTTCCGTTCGAGTTCTTTTTTCTTTTTCCGATCGAGGTCCTGTTTAACCTCTTCTTTGGCCGAAGACAGTTTTTTGGTAACCGCTTTTATCGCGTCCGGACCCACCGTGGATGAATGTGATTTCACCTCGAAGCCCAGTTCTCTGATTATATCAACCATCGCCTTTGATGAGACGTTAAAATCTTTCGCTATATCATATATTCTTCGTTTACTTACTGCCATAACTCCCTCTCCAGCGACAAATGGTTAGACGATTTATATGTAAAAAAACAACTTTCAATATTAATAATCTTCCAGGCGCGGCGTAGCGCTGTCATCCGGCGTAAACTCGAATTCGACCGGTTTGGCGATTTCACCCTCAGCCGCCGCTTTGGCTATTTCCTCAATTTTCTTGCTAATAGCATTTCGCGCGATTTCCACCAGCCGTACGGCGGTTTTTTCGCCGATGCCTTCGATGGCTACCAACTTCTCGATATCCTTGGCGACAATGTCCTGAGCAGTTTCAACGCCGCCCGACAGCAGTTTGGCCCGCATTTTTTCGGTGATTTCAGGGATATCTTCAATATCGACCTTCTCCATCTCTTCGGTCTGGCGGAGAGCATTATACTCGGTTTCGGACATGATATTGATTTTCCAGCCGGTCAGTTTGGCCGCCAGACGGGCGTTCTGGCCTGTTTTGCCGATAGCCAGCGATAGCTTCTCATCAGCAACGACCACCAGCATTTTCTGATCTTCGTGCTGGATATCGACATGCACGATCTTGGCCGGGGCCAGACTCTTGGTCACGAAAATCATCGATTCCGATGACCAGGGCACGATATCGATCCGCTCGTTATTCAGCTCCCGGACGATATTCTGTACCCGGCTGCCTTTCACGCCCACGCACGCGCCGACCGCGTCGATACGGTCATCGTTGGAGTAGACAGCTACTTTGCTTCTCTCCCCGGGTTCGCGGGCGATAGCCTTGATTTCGATTATCTTTTCGGCGATTTCCGGCACTTCGATTTCAAACAGCTTACGCAGGAAATCGGTGGACGCCCGCGACAGGCTTATTTGCGGCCCGCGATTGCTTTTCTGGACATCGTATATGTAGGCTTTAATCCTGTCGCCCTGGCGGAATTTTTCTTTTTTAATCTGTTCCTTACCGATAAGGATACCCTCGGCCCGACCCAGATTAACGATGATATTGCCCTTATCGAGTTGCTGGACCGTACCGGTTATAAGTTCGCCCACTTTGCCAATGTACTCTTCATAAATCTGTTCACGCTCGGCTTCGCGGACTTTCTGAATGAGAATTTGCTTGGCCGAGGCGATGGCGTTCCGGCCGAAATCGGCAAAATCGATAGGGAAATCAAGCTCCTGACCGACTTCGACATCCTCGTAAAATTCCTCGGCTTCGGTTTCGGTGCATTCATTAGGCGGGTCGGTGACATGCTGCACCACCATCTTGGTCCAATACATCCTGATTTCGCCGGTGGCCCGTTCGATTTCAGCTTTAATTGTCTCGTTTTCGCCAAATTTCTTCTTGGCGGCCGCAACCAGAGCGGATTCCACTGTTTCCAGCACATAATCCAGCTCAAGATTTTTCTCCTGCGAAATAAGCGTTAACGCTTCCAGAATATCATATTCCATTTTTCCATCTCCAGTTAAGGCTAATAAACGATCTTTCCCCTGACAATATTCTCATAATCAAAATGTTCTTCCTGGTTTTCAATTAATATTATTACACCCTTTTCATCGGTACTAACTAATTTCCCCATAACGTTTTTTGAGGGCTGACCGTCCTCCTGAAGCTCCAGCTTCACCAACTCTCCCAACCGCCGTTGAAAGTCCTTTGGTTTTGCCAGCGGCCTGTCCAGGCCAAGCGAGGAAACTTCCAACTTGTATTTACCGGCAATTAAGTCCTCCGTATCGAGATAATCGGAATAGGCGCGGGAGCATTTTTTGCAGTCGCTTATCGTCACCCCGCCCGGCTTATGAATGAATGCCCGGATGACCGTATGTCCGCCCAACCTGATGCCTGACAGTTCTACCAACTCTATGCCGATCTCGGCCGTCAACTCCTCGAATTTGTCCTTTATTTGCTCGATCTGTTCCATAAAAACAAAACCGGTTAAATACAATAACCAAAAGAGTGGGTCTGTCAACCCACTCCCAAGCCTCATAATATATAATAACTTATTAATTTGGCAAGAGTTTATTTAATTATTTATTTTTAATATGGATAGTACATTCGTTTATTTGGCTAACTTTTGCCACAGCTATATAAATATTCTGCCTTAATATATATTTCTTTATCTACTTAATATAAACCATCTGACGTGTCAATATTTCATCATTCGCTTTCAGCCGATAAAAATAAATCCCCGATGACAGGTTGTTATCAGCGTTCCAGGTTATTGTATGTTTGCCCGCGGCAAAGGTTTCATCGGCTAATGATGCCACCTCCCGGCCTAAAATATCGAATATTGTAATTTGCGCATGACCCGGCTTATCGAGCGTGAATGAAATATTCGTCGAACTATTGAATGGGTTCGGGTAGTTTTGCGATAGCCTGAATCCTCGAGCTAAGTTTACGCTGGTTTCTGTGATATTCACCGGCGTTTTGTTTTCGATAAAGTTGATTACGCCGGTTGAATCTACGACAATATCATCGTCTCCGTCGCCGTCGAGATCGACACAGTCATAGTAGTAAACATTGTAATCCTCCCAGCTTTCGAATATTTCGGGTACATATGCAAATGAAACATCATTATTAGAACCGTTACTGATAAAACCCTTCATGTGTAAATCAGGGCTAATTCCAATAAGATCGATTTTTTCATCTTGATTGATATTAGCCGCTCTAAATTTCAACATGTTCTGATCTACTTCGCTAAGCCAATCGGGCATCCATTGCCAGGCCGGTTCTTCTGGCGTGCCGACGTTTTTATATATCCGCCACCATAAGCTATCGCTATGCCTGATAAGTAAGTCGGTTAGGCCATCGTTGTCGAAATCAGCCAGTTCGGCGTATTTGTTATAATTAGGATCCCCAATTTCAAACCCACCTGAATAGCCCCAAGCATATCCGGTTCCCCCTTGATTAATAAAATAATTGGAATTGGATGCCAATTCAGGATAACCATCCCCATTCAAATCTCCCGCTGATAAATAGAAATCACGCCAGTGAGTCCACGGCCAGGGTACAAAACCCCGACCGGAAAAATCAGGTGAAAAAGAATCACCGACATTTGTTAACGATTCCCAACCTAAATAAGGTTCATAATCGCCCCAATTAATGTACCAGAATAAATAAGTGAAATCGAAATCGCGGTCATTGTCATAATCCACCAGGCAGATATTATCGGCATTGTAAAAATAGAGAGGGCCTAATGAACGGTTATAGCAGATATCATTGAAAACAGGCGTTACCGGACTGCCTATGTTCTCATTATAAAAGAGCTGGAGCCAATGTGTGCCGACTATTAAATCCAGATCAGCGTCGTTATCAATATCAGCAAAATAGCCATTACTTATTCCCTTAGAGAAAGAAAATAATGTGCCTTCGACCCATATGGGATTATCTACTGACCCGTTATTTGAAAAATAAAATAACTCCGAATGGTCATATGTGTCTATCGCATCGGTAAATTCGATTACTTCGCGTTTTTCATCGCCGGCAATATTAGCTAACCTGAAAGTAGTTGTATAACCTGGCCAATAATCGAGTGTACTAAATAATGTATCATTAACTTGAAATTGCGGATTGTTTGCATTGCCTATATTTTCAAAATAGTGCCCCCAGCCGTCGCTTGACATTAATAAATCTAAATCTCCATCAAAATCATAATCAGCAAATTGATGGGAAAACAAAATACTCAAATCATGACCGATATCGAAATCGGATTCCTCCCAAACAGGATTGGATGAACTACCCGTATTTATGAATTTAGTCAGTAAACCGGCAGGATAACCATCGGAATCTTGAAAAGTCAGATAAAGTTCAGCTATACCATCGCCGTTCAAATCGGTTAGCGAGGGCTGTGGTGCCAGCGTCGTATCCAAATCTAAAGTCGCGAAATAATCCTCATCCATCCGCCAGATAGCGCTGTCGGGAGTGCCGATATTCTCATAATATTGCAATACTCCCCCCTTGCAGCCGACTATCATATCGATATCGCCGTCATTATCGAAATCGCCGGTGAAAGGTGTATTCATGCCTTTGGTTTTTATGCCCGATGGATTCAATAGCTCATCATTGCGCTCCCATTGCCAATCCTGAGCGAATGATAAACTTATAAATCCGATTAACAGGATTATCGTAAAACGTATAGTCATTGTTTCCCCCAGTAAAGGTTGAAATTATTTCAGATAATTCATCTTCTTCGTGATACTATTACCCATTGCCGTCAGCTTATAAAAATATACTCCCGATGGCACTGACTGTCTGGCGCTGTTTTTGCCATCCCAGATAACCGTGTGCTGTCCACTATAAGCATTAGAGTTAACAATTTCAGTTACTTCCCGGCCTAAAATATCGTAAATTATCAGATTGACTTCTCCCGGCTGAGGCATGTTGAAAGTGATAACAGTCGAACCGTTAAATGGGTTGGGGTAGTTCTGATATAAGCTGAACTCTTGCGGCAAAGATGAATTATCTTCGATATCGGTTGAGGTCAAATAGACCGAATCCATAGGCGTTTCGACAGTTTCGTCGCCATCGGAGAAACGGAACCAATAATAATGCCAGCCATCGCCCGGCCAGGCCAGGAGTTTCTCGAATTCGGAGGTATCGACATAGGTATGATCGAAACTGGCCATATCATAAAAGCCCCAGTCATAGAACAAAATCCGGGTTAAAGGCAGGTTGTTGTCGGCGTCATAATAGCTGGCCCTGACCGTGGTGGTAATTCCCGGCAGAGATTCGGTTCGGTGAGCGGTAATTTCCGGCGGCGTGTCGCTATCGAAATCGACATATTGCGTCTCCGGTACATATAACGATGGATAAGTGTAATCGTTTAGAGACTGTTCGGTAAGACCGATGGTTATGCTTATGCCCAATATCACCAGAAAGCCGCTTGGCGGCGGCCAGCCCGGCCAATCGGGATCGTTTTCGAAATCGGCGATATTACAAGCCATATGTAATTGACCGCCGGTTACCGTGTTATCGATATCGCCCAGGCGAGTAAACGAGGTATCGGCCAGGTTTATTTTATACAGTCCCGGCGTGATGACAAATATGATATTGCCGTAAACCATCGCGTATATCGTCGTATCCTGACCGCTAAGCGAGGCAAAACCGATGGTGTAGACAAAAGCGTTTAAGCCCTGACTGGTCGGCCAGGTGCCGGAGACATTTTCCATATGAGCGTAGACCCGGTTTTCGGAGTAGCAGATGCCGCTACCGGTCAAATCAAGCCAGTCACCGGCCGGGTTCTGGGCATCACCGGAAGCGTCGGTAGCCAGAGGCGCGTACAAATATGATGGCGGCGGGAATATATCACCGGTGTTCTTCGGCGATTGAGTCGCTTTTAAGGAATCGTTGCCGGCGCTGAAATAGAAATTTAGTAAACCGGGCGAAGAATCGAAACTTTGATCACACTCATAGGTGTTTATATAGTAAGGAAATTCATCCATGAGCTGCATTTCCCGCTGATAATAACCATCATCGGACTGCCCCTTATAATTCATATAAACGCCGATTCCCGGAATACCGATTGGATCGACAAAGTCGCAGTTGAATTTCACCGGCGAACCGATCCGGCCGGCCGATGATGACCCGTTGAAAATATCAATTACTTGCGCGGAGGTCGGCACTATCAACATCAAGACAAATATAGTTTCGGTTAACAATATTATACGCTTCATATTACACCTCTTATTTAAATATTTGCTTTAACTCTATTAATACCCCGCCCGCGGCTTTAGGATGGACGAATGCGACTTTTGAACCCTCTGCCCCGCCGCGCGGATGACTATCGATAAGCTCGAATCCTTCAGATTTAAAATGTGTCAGGGCTTCGGCGATATCATCCACCAACAGGCATATATGATGAATACCCTCGCCCTTTTTCGCGATATATTTAGCGATAGCCGAGTCATCCGAGGTGGATTCGATTAATTCGATTTTTGTCGAACCAATATTGATGAATCCCACCTTCAAATTTCTATCCGGAATATCCTCTATTCCACCCAAGTCAAGCCCCAGGCCTCGCCGATAAAAATCCATTGCTCGATTGATATTCTTGACGGCTATGCCGATATGATCAACGCCTATTATTTTCATTGATTATTCCTCATCATTACGTCAAAAATCATTATTTTTCATCAAAATCCGGGATTTTATTTTGTACATTCACCGCCTAATAATTAGATTTCTGAACTTATTACATAATATACATAAAATCAAAAATAATCAAAGCGTAATATTAAATTACTTGACAAAATATTAGAATTGGTGTTACTTACCTATTATAAGTACCATTTGGCTTTCAAATTTAGGAGGCTGTATGCGATATAATTTATGTAAGCTTGGTATAACCTTGATTTTAGTAGTGCCGGTTTTTGGACAAGTTACTTTTATAGACAGGGCGTCCGAATTAGGCATTGTCCATCAAGAAGACAGCCGGGGCGTCGGTATTATCGATCTGGATAATGATGGTGTTTGCGAAATAATAATGACAAGCAACCGGGGCGCCGATAGACTTTACATTCGTCAAGACTCTATTTATGTCGAATGCGGCGCCCAGTATGGGCTGGCTCAAAATTCGGATTATCATCACGCGATTTCTTTGACCGATATCGATAAAGATTTTTTACCTGACTTCTATATTACCGGCGCTTTCGGTTATGGCAACCATGGACATCTTTATCTCAACCGAGGTCATCCGCCTTTTATCGATATTGCCGAGTCATATAATCTCAGTGAAGTCAGGGAAATGGGTTCGGCATTTTTTCAATTTATGCCGGAATCTGAACTGGCGGTGCTGTCCGGCGGGCTTCTGATGGTCCGTCAGGAACAGACATTTATCGATATCACCCAGGGATCAGGTTTTGAGACGATCACCAATGTATTAACGCCCGTGTTTTTTGATATCGATGGCGATAACGATGATGACCTGTTCGTCGGGGGAAACCATACCGAGAATGATGGCCGTTTATTTCGCAACAATGGCGATACTACTTTCACGGATATCTCATACAACACTAATGAAGGCGGT
Source organism: uncultured Ignavibacteria bacterium (assembly GCA_964521815.1). Lineage (GTDB taxonomy): Bacteria > Zixibacteria > MSB-5A5 > UBA10806 > 4484-95 > JAAEQD01. The sequence continues at coordinate 13,675 of CAZFSN010000034.1, forward strand.
ATGCCGCTGGGGCAGAGTGCCGCGATTGGCGATATTGACAACGACGGTGATTTTGATATATATATGACCGCCGGTTATGATAACCCCAATTATATGTGGGAAAACGATGGCACCGGCTATTTCACGAATATCACGGCTCAGTCCAATACCGGTATCGGTGGCTATACACGGGGCGCCGTATTCGGCGATTTCGATAACGATTGCGATATCGATATCTTTGTTAACCGGGCCCAAGATTATAATGTGTTATTTCTCAATAACGGCCAGGGGGTGTTTACCGATTACAGCCTTGAAGCGGGGGTCATGGATTACCTTAACGGCGTCGGCTGTGCCACCGGTGATCTGGATAATGATGGTCAACTTGATATCGTGTCAGTCAATTGCAACAGTGATCCCGCCCAGGTTTATATCAATCAAAATCAGGATAATTCATTTCTTAAAATCAAACTTATCGGCCTCTACCCCAATACCCTGGCTCTGGGGGCAATTGTCGATCTTTATGGCATAACAACCGAACCTCACCGGGTAATATATATAGGCAAGCGTGAAGTCCAAAGTGCAAGCTCGGTGTATTCGTTTAATGATCCTGTGATACATTTCGGAACCGGTTTATATGAATCGTTAAAGATTGTCGTCACTTTCAATTCTTTGGCAGTATACGATACATCAGGCGTATTACCCGGAAGTATGCTGACTATTTACGAAGACTGGGTTGTATCGGCTGATGACCACTTGCCGGAGTTGCCATCGGAGTACGCCATAATCGATGCTTATCCGAATCCGTTTAACAGCTCTGTTAATATTACTGTATCAGGTTCGGATAACAATGATTTAGGGTTGACAATTTATGATATACTCGGCCGCGAGGTGAAATCGGCTCGTTTCAAGACCGATGGATCAGCCCGGCCGACATATACCTGGGATGGTATGGATAATCAAGATCGGGCCGTACCCAGCGGTGTATATTTCGTGAAATTAAATAATAGCGATCCTAATACCATTAAGAAAATAACATTGTTGAAATAGCATCAAGTCCCGGACGTTCGAGTTTGACCAGATCGTAGCAAAGCGTGACCTAGCCACTTTCCTGTGTCAGGTTACGACCTGACACAACATCCAGGCTAAATCTCACCAAACAAAAAAACGCCCGATATCTTGCCGGGCGTTTCGCTTTTCATTTATCGATAAATTATTCGAATTCGATCAATATCTGATTTTTTTCCACCGGCTGACCGGTTTGCACATTAATTGCTTTTATCTTGCCGGAATAAGCCGCTTTCAGTTCATTTTCCATTTTCATGGCTTCGATAATTATCAAGCCATCTCCCTTTTTCACATCCTGGCCGATTTCGATTTCCACTTTAACAATGAGACCGGGCATCGGAGCCCTGAGCCTTTTAGCCTTGCGCGCCCCAACCGCAGTGCCCATCAGGCCGTTATACCTGGCGGTTTTCTCATCGACAACCTCGCAATGAGCCAGCCGCGAATTTAACCAGCAATCGTACACGCCGTTATCTTTAGACAATTCGAGTTCAAACGGCTGATTATCCTGGAGAAACATCATTAAGCGATTGGAATTAGCCTGATGATTGTCCAACTTGATAATCCGGCCGTTCAATCTGATCTCCAGAGATTTCGCGTTTTCAACAACTTCGAGCTTATAATCCTTATCATCAACTTTTACATTGTAAATCATTTCCAAATTCCTCTATCCGATCGATAAATTGGCTTATAGGGCTCCGGCTCGACCGGGCCGACCGCTCAATTTCCAGCCGCTTGAAATTCCGGCCTTTTTAGTTTTACCCTTTTTGAAGGATAATGTTTTGTTCTTGTTTTTATAATCATCCAAAACCGCCGCTACCGCTATGGCCAGATGATGTTGATCCGTCAACTGTTCGGGCTGTTCATAATATTGCTCTATAAAATGAGTCGACAACTTGCCTTTAATATACTCAGGATGTTCCAACAATTTCAAGTGAAAACTAATATTAGTGGTCACACCGGTTATCAGATATTCGGTTAACGCTCGTCTCATTCTGGCGATTGCCTGATCGCGGTCTTTGCCATAAGTTATCAGTTTGGCGATTAACGGATCATAATAGACAGAAATTTCGGCCCCGGCATAGACACCCGAATCGATACGGACTCCCGGTCCCGCCGGTTCGCGGTAATTACGGATAGTCCCCGTAGCAGGCAGAAAATCGACCGGATCCTCGGCATAGATACGGCATTCCATAGCATGGCCGCGAAGCTTAATATCTGCTTGATTGATAGTCAATTTCTCACCGGCGGCAATTTTGATTTGTTCGACAGCCAAATCGATACCGGTGATCATTTCCGTAATCGGATGTTCCACCTGAAGCCGGGTGTTCATCTCCAGGAAATAATATTTCAAATCGGTGTCCACCAGAAATTCAACTGTACCGGCATTGAAATAGTTGCAGGCTTTAGCCGCCGCTACAGCCGCCTCACCCATCCTTTGCCTCATTTTTTCATCTATTACGGGGCTTGGGGCTTCTTCGATAACTTTTTGGTGGCGGCGTTGAATTGAACATTCGCGTTCGCCCAGATATATACAGTGACCATGCTTATCGGCCAAAATCTGGATTTCGATATGGCGCGGTTCGGGCAGGTATTTTTCGATATAGATTCTGTCATCACCGAAAGCGGTTTTGGCTTCAGAGGCCGCCCCGCGTATGGCCGATTTCATCTCATCAGCCGATTTGACAATCCGCATGCCTTTGCCGCCGCCGCCGGCCGCCGCCTTGATAAGCACCGGGTAGCCGATCTTTTTAGCGGTCTCCAGCGATTGTTGTTCACCCTGAATCGGTTGTTCGGTGCCGGGCACTACCGGCACACCCGAATCGATCATCGCGCGGCGGGCCGCCATCTTGTCACCCATCATCTCTATCGCTTCGGCGGGCGGGCCGATGAACTCCAGTCCCGCTTCTTTAACTTTCGCCGCAAAGACCGCGTTTTCGGCTAAAAATCCATAGCCGGGATGAATCGCCTCGGCGCCGGAGGTTAAGGCCGTATCGATAATTTTTTGAATATCGAGATACGATTGTGCCGAGGGCGCCGGCCCGATATGATAAACCTCATCCGCTAAGCGCACGTGTTGAGCGTAACGGTCGGCATCGGAGAAGACCGCCACCGATTTGATGCCCATATCCCGGCAAGCCCGGATTATCCGAACCGCGATTTCTCCCCTGTTGGCGATTAGTATTTTTTTAAACATCAGAAATAATCTTCTTCTTTCAAATCCGGGTAAATGTATTTGCCCGAAGCGTTCAGATTTACGATAACTTTTTAATTTAATATTTTATGATATGGATGTAAACAACATTTTTAGCGATGGGGGTCGTGATATCCTGCCGAAAAAAGTACAGATTGCACGGACGTGCCTTGACGGCCGCAGTCGTCCTTCGGACTCCTTCGCAATGATAGTGCTTTGGTTGGATGTGCCCCATCCCCGCGGCCACCCCGGTCAGGAGCACAGGGCTCGCTGACCTACTTTATCTTCACCGCGCGTTTTTTCACATCGGCGGCGATTTCGGTAACTGCATTGATCGCGGCTTCGATATGGCTCTCCGTGTTGAACGCGCCGATACCGAAACGCACCGTGCCATGTAGCTCCAGCGTACCTATATGCTGATGTACCAGCGGGGCGCATTGCAGGCCGGTGCGGGTGGCGATATTGTGATCGACATCCAGCATGATCCCCACATTGCCGGCATCGATACCCTCGATATTGATCGACACGGTCGATAGATGGTTTTCGAGATTATCGACACAGTACAGGATCACGCCATCAATCTCGCGTAAGCCATCCACCAGCATCCGGGCCAGCTTGATTTCGTGGGCGTAGATGTTGGCTATCCCCTGCTTGTCGATCCAGTCCTGACCGGCCCAGAGCGAGGCGACACCAACCATGTTAGGCGTGCCGTACTCCATCCGCCAGGGGTAGTCCTCCAGATGGTAGGGATAGGCCGACCGCACTCCGGTTCCCCCGGCGCGGGTTTGCCTTATATCCAGATGCTTGCGCACGCACAGCCCGCCGATGCCGGTTGACCCCATCATCGCCTTGTGGCCGGTAAACGCCAGTACATCGATATTCATCTCAGTCATGTTAATCGGCACAACGCCGGCTGTCTGGGAGGAATCGATAGCGAACGTTATATCATGCTCCCGGCAAACAGCGCCGATTTCGGCAATCGGCTGAATTGTGCCGATTACATTGGAGCCATGATTGACAATAACCAGCTTAGTCTTAGGCTTAATCGCTTTTTTGATATCATCAGGATCAACGAACCCCTGCTTGTCGAAAGGCACGTAAGTTGCCTCTACCCCGCAATCTCGCGCCAGATGGTTTATCGGGCGGATAACCGAATTATGTTCGACCATAGTTGATACCACGTGGTCGCCGGTAGCAAGCAGTCCCTGGATAATGAGATTGAGGGCATCGGTGGCGTTGTAACCAAAGCAAAGCCGTTCGGGAGTGTCGATATCGCCGCCGAAAAACCTGGTCAGCCGCAGGCGTAAATCCTCGAGGATGTTGCCCGCCTCGATTGCCATATCGAACCCGCTACGGCCGGGGTTCACGCCGGTTTTGCGATAGAACTGATCCATGAAAGTATAGACATTTTCGGGTTTCGGCCAAGCCGTAGCCGCGTTATCCAGATATATTAAACCATCCATATGAAAACTCCAATATTTATGGGGATAAAACTGAGATATGGTAAGCCGGCAAATTGTTTTATTAAATTTCTACAATCGCTCTCCATGACAATTTATTTTATAAAATATTTTTTAAATTAGCAAGTAAATTTGGAATAGAATATGTTCTGCCAAGTTTTAGGCTGAAAGCTGCTGCCTGACAACCGTAATAAGGGCACGACCTGCCAAAACAGAAATACATATAAATTAAAATGTTCTGTCAGGTCGTAGGCTGAAAGCCGTGACCTGACAGCCGCTACAAAATATGACTTAAAAATAATCTTCACTTCCCCGTCGGTATCTGAAGCTGATACCTTTCGATCTTGCGGTACAATGTCGAGGCATCGATACCCAGCACTTTGGCGGCCTGCGATTTCTGCCAGTTGTTTTGAGCCAGAACGTAATATATATAGGCTTTTTCGATAGTCTCCAGGTCAGGTTGTGAACCTGCTTCAGCTTTATGCGATACTATGCTCGTAGTCGTTGATTTTAAGTCAGTCGCTTTATCGGACAACTCCGGTAAATCGCCCGGTAGTAATACCGTTCCTTTTGATAGTAACACCGCCCGTTCGAGCATATTCTCCAGTTGACGGACATTGCCGGGCCACCTGTAGCTTTGGAGCAATTCCAATGTCTCGGAGGCCAGCTCCTTTTCGGTGATCTCCATCTTGGCGCAATGACGTTTTATGAAGTAATTAGCCAGCAGACGGATATCGTTGGGTCGGTGGCGTAAAGGCGGAATCGTTATCGGAAACACATTGAGGCGATAATACAAATCGGCCCGGAAATTGCCGCTTTTGACCATCGTTTCAAGAACAGCGTTGGTCGCCGCGATAATCCGGACATCGACGATCTGCGATTTGGTGTCGCCAACCGGAGTGATCGTTTTCTCCTCGAGCATTCTTAGAAGTTTCACCTGTATTGAGGGCGGAGTCTCCCCTATTTCATCCAAAAGTATAGTACCGCCATCGGCGGCGCTAAAGAGGCCCTGTTTGTTTTTGATTGCCCCTGTGAATGAACCCTTAACATGGCCGAATAATTCGGATTCCAGAAGCGGTTCCGGCAGAGCCCCACAATTTACCGAAATAAACGGTCCCTGGCTGCGCCCGCTTTCGGCATGAACAGCCTTGGCCAAAACCTCCTTGCCGACTCCCGATTCGCCGAGTATAAGAATAGTCGTATCCGAATTAGCTACTTTTTGAGCGA
>CAZFSN010000035.1:0-19557 GCA_964521815.1 uncultured Ignavibacteria bacterium
AAGCAATATCATTAGTAGCTTCGCTCATGTTATAATGATCGAGTTCCACCAGAGAATTACCGCTGGAATAATCATACGCCCAGACACCGCCTGTCGACCCGCCGGCTGAGGCAAAGACGATCGAATCGGCCGCGAATACGCCGGTGAAACCGCTCTGTTGAGAGAGGTCGACAACCGATACCAGACTGGTTGTCAACATTTTTAGCTCAGAGTTCGTACCAACAAATACATAATTACCATCGGTTGACACGGATTGGCATAGTCCGTCAAACTGGGCGTAACGAGCGACAAAAACCGGGCTGGCCGGCTGCGATACGTTATACGCGGTTACGCCGTTGACATCCAAAACATATACTCTGGAACCGGCCGCGTCAACATCCTTAACCACGCCGTATTCAAGCGAGATTCTGCTTACGGCGCTGATGGTGTAATTAGAAATCGAGGCGATCTGCAGGGCGTTATTATCCGCGACATAAATTATGTTGCCTAAAACTTTCACATTCCAGGCTCTCCCCTGTGTGGGGAAAATCGGCTTGGCGATAAATGTATCCGGATCGGAGGCGTCAAACAGTCTGATACCGATATCCGATTCAGCCGTTACAAGATAGGGTGAATCGGAGGCGACGCCTCTAATATCGCCGGCCGAATCAAAGCTGAAGATTAAGTTTAGTGAATCGGCATCAGAGGTTTCAAGGACCGCCAGTCCATCCGGACCCAGGGCTACGAAAAGATGGCTCCCCTCCGAAGCCACCCTGACCGCCGAGCCGCTAAATGTGTAACTCGATTTATAGTTAAACTCATAGATTACGGGTATCGTAACCGTGACAGTCACAGTATCGGATGTATAGGAATCGGTGCTGTCATAAGCCATCGCCCATAAATGATGAACGGAACCATTGCTGTAGATGGAGGTATTCCATAAATGCGTATACGGCGCCGTGACATCCGTGGAAACGGAATCGCCGTCTATATAGAAAACCACCTTTTCAAAAGCGTAATCCTGGCCGACTGCGGTGCGGATAGTTATAGTGCCGGACACCGAGGTATTATTATCCGGGTTGGTAATCGTTATCGGGTCAGTATATACCGGCTCGGGTGTGGTACCTTTCTCGCAAGCGGCAAATAGCAAAACCCCAAGGAGGCATATTGGTATAAATGTTCTCATACCTTTATCTTATCGGATAATTGCCCATAATTTCAAGAAGAAAATACATACATTTGAAAATTTTATGGAACTCATAATCATATATCGTTAAAACCGGGCTTAATTATTGACGATAACCGGATATTAACGTAAAGATAACATAATCTAAAGGAACAACTTTTAGATATCATCGTAAAATTTGAACAAACCGGCATTTTATAGCGGAAAGACGTAATTAATGACAAAAATACTGTTGTTTCTGACACTTTTATTTACGGTCAGCCCGATTCAAACGCAAATTAAATACACTATAAGCGGTCATATTCGCGATAGTTCTTCCGGTGAAGAGCTTATAGGCGCGACTGTTTATATCAAAGAGCTTAAAACCGGAACAAGCTCCAATGTATACGGTTTTTATTCGGTAACCGTGCCGGCGGGTGAATATAAAGTCAGATACAGCGTAATCGGTTATGAACCTCAGGAAATAGATATTTCGCTTACCCAAAGCATGATAAAGGATATTGAACTTTCAGTTAAGCCTGTAATTTTATCGCCGACTATTGTCACCGCGGAGACTGTCGAGGAAAATATCAAAACGCCGGAAATGGGTTCCTATAATATCCAGCCGGTCGAGATTATGACAATTCCTATCATATTCGGCGAGCAGGATATTCTAAAAACAATTCAATTATTGCCGGGAGTCCGGTCGGCGGGCGAGGGCCAGAGCGGCTATAATGTGAGAGGCGGCGGCACCGATCAAAACTTGATGCTTTTAGATGAGGCTATCGTTTACAATGCTTCCCATCTGCTGGGCTTTTTCTCGGTGTTCAATTCCGATGCGATCAAGGATATAAAGCTGATGAAAGGATCGGCCTCCGCCGAATATGGCGGCCGTTTATCATCGGTTTTAGATCTGAAAATGAAAGAGGGAAATCTTAAGAATTATACAGGTACTGGAGGAATCGGCCTGGTAGCCTCGCGGCTGACATTTCAGGGACCGATAGTTAAAGACAAGGGTTCGTTTATCGTATCCGGGCGTCGAACTTATCTTGACTTGTTTTTAAAGATGTCTAAAAGCGAGAGCGTTAGAAAATCGGAAATTTATTTTTATGATCTGAACCTGAAATCCAACTATATACTGGGCAATAATGACCGGGTATTCCTGTCGGCGTATACGGGCAGAGATGTTTTAGGCTACAAGGATGAATTCGGCATAGACTGGGGCAATGTAACCGCCACCCTTCGCTGGAATCATCTTTTTAGCGATAAACTGTTTTCAAATTCATCGCTTATTTTCAGCAAATACGATTATCAAATCAGTTTCACGAACGGGGATGAGCTTATTGCTGTTAATTCATCCATAAAGGATATTAACTTAAAGGAAGATTTTCAGTATTTCCATAATACCGCTAATAAATTCAAATTCGGTTTAAACTCCATTTATCATACATTTTTACCCGGAGAAATCAAGGCCAGCGATGCCAGTTCGGTAAACCCTCTGAAAATCAAGAACAAATACGCTCTCGAAACCGCTCTTTATATTTCGCATGAATATGATTATAGCGACAGGATTGCGCTCGACTATGGCCTGCGCTATTCGGGATTCGCGGTTCTTGGGCCGGGCAACGCGTACACTTTCGATGAATACGGCGATGTTATTTCGACTGAGTCATATAAAAGCAATCAACTTATGAAATATTACGGCGGTATCGAACCGCGTATCGCTGTCAATTATATTTTAAATCAAAGCAGTTCGCTTAAGCTATCATACGACCGGAACAAGCAGTATATGCATCTGTTATCGACATCGACTTCCTCGACGCCGTTCGATATATGGCATCCCAGCACCAAGAATGTCAAACCCGGTATCGCCGATCAAATTTCACTTGGTTATTTCAGGAATTTCGATAACAACAATTTCGAAACATCGCTGGAAATATATTACAAGAACATGAAAAACCAGGTCGACTACAGAAATGGCGCCGATATCTATTTGAACGAACTGGTCGAAGCGGAAATGGTTTTCGGCAGAGCCTGGTCATACGGAGCGGAGCTGTTCGTGAAAAAGAAATTCGGCCGATATACGGGCTGGCTTAGCTACGCTATTTCGAGGACGCGGAAGAAATTCGATGATATCAACGAGGGCAAATCTTTCCCAGCCCGGCAGGACCGTACCCATGACCTATCGATAGTGGGCACTTATAATTTTAGCGAGAAATGGACCTTTTCGGCGAACTGGGTTTTTTATTCGGGCAATGCCGTGACATTTCCCAGCGGTAAATATTATGTCGATGGTCATATAGTGAACCTGTATACCGAACGAAACGGCTACCGGATGCCGCCCTATCACCGGCTTGACCTGGGAGCGACATTAAGCGGCAAGCGGTTCAGCTGGAATTTCTCATTGTACAACGCCTATGGCCGAAAAAACGCGTACGCTATCCTGTTCAGGAAGAATGAATTAGATCCCACTCGAACGGAAGCTGTTAGAGTGGCGCTGTTTTCGTTTTTCCCATCGGTTACTTTGAATTTTAAATGGTAGGTCGACATTGAGAGTAATCCGATTCTTGAAAATATTAAAAGCAAACAGGCCGGCCCAAAAGCTTGGCCTATTCGCCATAGGGCTGTTTCCGTTAATTGGTTTATCATGCGAGGACGTGATCGATATCAATTTAAACAGCGTCGAACCACGGGTGGTAATAGAAGGAACAATAACCCATGGCTGGGGACCACATCCCGTGAGAATCAGTAAAACCGATGATTATTTTAGACCGGGCAATTTCACGCCCGTCTCGGAGGCTATTGTCACTGTAACCGATGACGCGGGACGTTCTTTCGATTACCAGGAGACTGAACCCGGTATTTACCAAAACGAATATATTTTAGGCTTTGCGGGGAGAACCTACTATTTATCCGTTACAGTAGAAGGAGCTACTTATACCGCTTCCTCCACCATGCCCGAAACGATTCCAATCGATTCTTTGGCCTATGAATACCAACCCGGCGATGAGTTTGAGGATGAAGGCTATCTATTGCACTGCTATTTTCAAGACCCGGAAGGACAGGATGATTACTGCCGAATAAAAATTTGGAATGGAAATACTGAAAAGTGGTTAGGCGGTTATTTTTTGTATAATGGCGATTGGAGCGACGGCAATTATATCGATTACAATTACTTCTGGAACGTATTCGAGCCCGGCGATACTTTAACGGTTGGTTTGATGACTATCGAAAAGCAAATACATGATTATTATTTAACTTTAAGCCAGGTAGTCGCCAGCAAAGATGGCGAGATGCCGCAAGGAGTGCCGGCCAACCCTAATACCAATCTATCCGGCGGCGCGCTTGGATATTTCGCGGCTTTTGCTATAGATTGGCAGTCTATAGTTATCCCATCGGCGGAATAAGGCTATTGTATTAAAATATCAATATTCAGCTTCAATATAAAACTCTTACAGTAATTTAACCTTAATGCGAAATATGCGCCTTCAGGAATCCAGAGGTTGTGCCAAAATAAAAAAATGCTATTTAATAGCTCAGTTTACGAAGGAGACGGATTGCTTCGTCCCGCTGATCGCGGGACTCGCAATGACTTCAAAAGGCTATCATTGCGAGGAGGGAAGCGACGTGGCCGTCAAGGCACGTCCGTACAATTCCTCGTTCTTTTATGCGCCGTCAGGAATCCTTTCCTGACGGTTCCGATAGCGCCTTTCAGGACAAGAAAGGATTCCTGCCCCCGGCGGCAATTAATACGAATTTAAAGCTGAAGCGCGTCTATAAGAATTAGCCAACCCTTTCGCGGCGGCCGCCCCTGGATCGTTTTAGCCATTTATCCAGACGGGATCTCTCCCGAACAATCACCGGCCTGATACCGGAATTACCGGTCTGAGGCGAAAGACCGTTTTTGGCGATCAGCTTTAAGCGGCTTTTGGCTGTCTGATAATCATCGATGATTTTTTCGACATCTTTGCCATATTCGGCCGCTTTTTTATATGCGTGAAGGTTGCCATCGAGGATTTTATTGAATTTATCTATATCATCAAGCTGTAAGTTTTTCAGGCGTTTGGCGGTATCACCCTCGATTTGCTCAAGAATGATATCGGATTTAGCCATAATATGACTGCCGGCGAAAGCGATAGCTATTACGATGAAATCGATAGCAATCGCTAGCATCAACGATAGAAACGCCAGCCTGTCCATTGTTAAAAGGTCACCAATGACCATCATCAACGCTTGCTGGGTATTGGCTGGCTTTTCGGCGTATGTACCTTCGGCGGGCGGACTGGGTAAAGATATATTATCGGCCTCGGATTTTATCATACTGACAACGCTCATAGGGAAATTCACGTAAGCCTGATTGATAATTTCATGTTGTTCGGTTACGGTCATATAGCTTTGCAATCTCAGGGCCAGGGAATCGACATATTGGACATAATCCTGCATCAGGCGGTTATTTTTTTCGGTTTGCTGATAGCGGCTTTCCAGATAGTTGATAATAATGCCGCGGCCTTTGCCCTGACGGTAATCCGTTCCGGTACTTTGCCGCCATGAATCCACGGTCAAACGAGCGCCGTTTATAATAGATTGAATAAATTTGTCGCGGCTGCCTTCATCTATAATAGTCGCCCAGCCTTTTTCCTGTTCCATCTCTATCAGGCTTTTAACCCTGTCCACCTGATAGCCTGACTGCAGGGCGGCATTTTTGGCCGCCGTTGAATACTCGGTAAGTATCGGCACGGCCGCTTCATAATAGCTGTTTCGGGCTTCGCGCGGCCGGGTGTTTTCTTTTAAATTGATATCGAAATTAGCGTAAGAGAAGAAAATCGAGAAAATGGCGGCAAACGAAAAAGCCATCACGTAACTGCCGCGATTATCCTTAATTTTTATTAAATTCCAGGCTATCCCCAGCATGGCTGTCTGTAATCCCAGCGATCCTAAAAAGGCCAATTGCCAGGAAAGGATAATATTCATGCCGCGAAAAGTAGTGAAAAATGATAATATCGAAATCAACAATGTCCCCAGATATATCATCGTAGTAGTAATTTTACTGACATTAGACGCAAACATCTACCCCTCCATGCACATTTAACATTTTTACTATTAGCATAATTGTTATAATAATCGGCTTGGCTAAAAATAGATTGAGTTTACAACCAATAGAATTAATCACCTGCAACATATATTTTGAATCGATAAATTTATGGGCTTAATGTTTGCGTTAATTAGCCGGATTATTCGGCCAGGTCTTTGAGTAACAGCTTCGCGCCTGATTTTAGCTGTTCGAAAATGCTTTTGCCTTTAATCAATTTCTTTAGTGATGGTAACATCATCTCGGCGGCTTTTTCTCCACGCCTTATGCACTCTTGAGCCTTATTGAAATTAGCCCAATGAATCGCCCCCACATTGGGCGCTATGACCAGGTCCGCTTCCGCCAGGTCGATCTGTCTTAAGCGGTTAAGGCCGATATTATCGGCCCGCATTATGACCTCAAGGCCATTGGCGAATTTTGCGACCTTATGGATTTTTTGATGCACATCGACAGCCAGTATCCGCCGGGCATCCATATTCCGGGCAACCACGACCGGCGTAATATTAACCGGTCCGCCATCAGCCAGAAAAGCGCCGTTTTTCTCCAACGGCGGAAAAACGCCCTCTATAGCCGACGAGGCATAGACAGCATCTATGATTGAACCTTCTGTTAACACGGCGGTTTCACCGGTCACCAGATTCAGGCTCACGGCCGCGAATTGGATTTTGTTATCTTCGATATTGTTATCAATAAGTATGTTTTGCAGCGGTTCATATAATGATTCTTTGGGCTCCAGCGCGATTCTGGTCAATGCTTTTAAGCCCATATAGCGACGCTGAACGTGACTGGAAAGCTCGGCTAAAAGCGATTTTTTACTTTCTTCATGCTGGGTATTTAAAATATCGATCCAGCGTTTTTCCTGCACGTACTTTTCCACAAAAGCCAGCACACTTTTTTCCACCGCCAACGCGTCGCCCAGTTGGCAATATAACCCGCCGATTATCGCCCCCATCGAGGTGCCTACGATTAAATCTATATTAATGCTTTCGCGCTGAAGGACTTTCAGCACGCCGACATGGGCAATCCCCCGGGCTCCGCCGCCGCCGAGGGCCAGAGCCAGTTTGTATTTATATTGTTTTCTCAATTTTGACATCGAGTACAATAATGAGTTGATCGGCCGCCCAGGACGATCCGTTTTATTGGATTGCCGCAATTAGGGCAGGCCTGACCGGTTTTACCATAAACCCTAATCAGATTTTGAAAATTGCCGGTCTGCCCGAATCCGTCAAGGTAATCATCGACTGATGTACCGCGGTTTTTTATCGCTTTATTTAATATCTTGATAATCGAACCGTGCAATTTCCTTAACCTCGGTCTGGTAATTCGTTTCGGTTTCACGGATGGGCGGATACCGGCATCGAATAATGACTCATCGGCATAGATATTCCCCAAACCGGCAATTATATGCTGATCCAGTAATACCGTTTTTATCGCTTTATTCCTTCTTTTAATCATATCGGCAAATTCATCGGCGGTTATATCAAACGGTTCCGGGCCCAGTTTGCCAAGTCGGGGATGCTCTATCAGCCCTTGCTCGGTAGTTATGCAAATTCTGCCGAATTTCCTGACATCGTAAAAACTCAAATCAGATTTATCGAACTTAATGAAAAAGTGAAGGTGTTTCTTATCCTGATTTAAATTCGAATTCACCACCAGCCGGCCGGTCATTTTCAGATGGCAGACCATGGCCAGGTTATCGGAAAAATGAAAAATCAGGTTTTTACCTCGCCGCGATACTCGTTTAAGCGTTTTTCCATTTAGAACTGATTCGTCGGCCAAACCGCAATTTTCGCGAACGGCTGAATTATAAAATATCGTCTCAATCACTTTCCGCCCGATTAAAGCGGAGGCCAAATCGCGGGCGATAGTTTCAACTTCCGGCAATTCCGGCACGCTACCTCCTTAAAATTATAAATTGGCCGGCATGATCGGAGGCGGTGCTGAAAAAACCGTTCAGGCTTTCTGCGGCATCCGCTTGCAGCCGATACGGCTTAATGCCCAATCCCCGAGTAACGATTATGGTATTGGCGCTAACGACTACCACCGACCATATTTCGCCGAGATAGCTGTTTAAAGTGAAATTTTCCGGCAGGTATTCCACTTTAAAACCCGGCGGTATTTCAATAGTAATTCTTTCCTGTTGAGAATGAGGACGGCCAAGTTCTATCGGTAATTGACGGTTGACATAATTTCGGGCAATTTGCCATCGACCTAATATATCCAGCGGAATATAAAGCCTCTTATCATCAGGTCCGATATAATTAGCCGCCGTTAGCTTATAAGACACCCTGAATGGATTAATATCGGAATATATATCATCAAATTCCAGATCGCTTAGAGTGGAGCCGGAAATGCCGCTTGAGGTAAGATCAGCCCATCGTTCGAAACGCTCTTGAGGTGTCATATTTTGCAGAATTCTTTTTTCCTCTATATTAAGCGCTCCGGACAGCCATTCGACTCCTTCAGCGGTTAATTTGCCTTTATCATCAAAAACAATCCGCAGTTGAACGGCATGTCCATTTTCACGATAATCCGATATCGGCGTTTTTATGAATCCCTTGAAATCGTCGCTAATTATTAACCCCTCCACCGCTTGATCCTCGAACGGCAACACTCCTAAAGGTGAACCCCTGTAGAAAGGGTCGATCCAGATTTTGTCCTGGTCGATACTGACCGCCACCAGCAAGCGATTGAAATAAAACAAGGCCGGCATCGTCTTGATAACTTCATCATTATCCCTTGTCGAGATCAATACGTATTCAAAAGGTATATTAACGATATCGAGAAATGTCCCGACCAGCATGGATGTTTCGGCCTGGGAACCATAACCTCGGGCCAGAAGGTCCCAGGGAGAATCGGATATATCGATATCGGAATAAGCCGTCTGGAAATTGGCCGATATAAAATCGACGATCCGCTGCAACTTCTCCCTTTTACCCGCGATACCCTGACAAATAAATTTGACTTCATCCTTTATCTTATTATCGGGTTTGCCCATATCGCTTATATGGCTGTTATAAGATTTGGCGATCAGCGGCCAATCGATTTTATTTTTTTCGATATCCGGCCAGCGTTTGTCATACGAGAAAACATAATAAAGACATGGTATATACAGCGCGGCCGGCGGACTATCCTCTTCAAAAACCATCCCCGGCAAGGACCTGCTTTCCCAGCTGTAATTCACCCATAATTCTTTATCTCGAATGTACTCTCTCGATCTGTCTTGTTGACACAAGCATGGCGGCTGGATTAAAAACTTGAACACCCAGTTCGTTGGGGCGCTGATAACCGTCCGGCTGAAATCCACCGGGTAAGTTCGGCCTATATATCGCCGGCCGGAAAATACCGGCTCGGTAGACCATATCCGCCACTCGAAAACGAATACGGCGCCCGCCCGGGCATCTGGGAAAGAGACCATGTATCTTTTTTTCCGGCCGTATAATTCCAATGTCGATATCTCATCTTCAGGGATATTTATAGTGTCTCCTTCCGGGGTAATCGTATATGATTCGATTTCGATCTTGTCGCTATCGGTTATAACCGGGCTGGCGGCACTGGCAACCCCACCACCACCCTGGCGTAATACCATTGCCTCCGAACGAAAATACCGGCTGTAGACATACACGCCTTCCTGAAAATTCACTCCGGTGCTGTCAATGATTTTTATATAAGCGGCCTCCTGGCCCGGATATAACGCCAGCATATCCAGAAGTGAGGGCGGCTGGTCGGAATAAGCCGAGCTTGTGGAAATAGCATAAATCAAACCGGCGCAAAGAAATATCTTATTCAAGATGATTTTCCTCATGTTTAGAGTCAACCGGTACAACCTCGCTGGAATTATAAGGGATTTGCGAAATAATCAAAAGAAAATCGCTGAAGCTGTTATAACGGTCGGCGGTAAGAGTATAGTCAAACAGCTTGAAAGACTTGTCTATTTCACAAGAATTACCTTTGCTAATCAGGGCTTGATGAGCTTGCAAGCCGCGTTCGTTGAAGGCCAGCGCGATGGAATCCTTGGGGGCGGTGTAATAACCGCCTAATTCCAGATTGATCGATTCATTGACGCTGAAAGTATAATCGAAATTGTATGAATTAGTCCGGCCGGAATATTGAAAATAGTTTTTGATAAATTTTAAAAACGGCGAATGGGTATTAATAAGCAATCGATTACTTGCCGGAATCGAGGGTAATTTTTCGAAATAGAAACCCGAAACTCTAATGAAATCCGGCGCTTTATCGATAACTTTGAAGCTCGTGCGGTATTGACTGGATATTTCATCGCCTAAAAATGAATATAGTACATCTGTCAAGACCCTTTTATCGGAGGCCGCATAAAACATGAACGCCGGGTCACGGTAAAGTTTCAAATCAACCTCAATTCGGATATCGCCGCCTTTGCCGATTTCGTAAAGCAGGTTGATATCGATATCGTTGCCAAGTTCCAGGGGCGATGTTAAAGTGAATTCGAGAAAGGGGGAGTTGCCGCAAATAAGCGCCCGCCGATTGCGCAAATTGGGCGGCAAACTGCCGAAACAACAGGTCGCCTGGCTGGCGTCCAGAAACAGGTAGCCGTCGCCGGTATCCACCGCCGTGATAACATGATTGAAATAACCGGGCCAGGGAAGCGACAGGATAACATCCGGCTTGTCCCGGGTAGTGACCAGCGCCGGGTTGGCATCTAACCCCACCGACCGGCACAGAGCTGTCAGAAGCGCCGATTGATCTTTGCAATCGCCATATTTTTTATTCAATACTTCGACAGGCTTTAGCGGCTTAAATTCGCCCCGGCCGATATTGACCGAGATATACCTGATATTATCTCTGACATAATCGAGCAGGGCCCTTAAAGAATCCAACTCATTCGTGGAATTTGCCACTATATTCGCGGCCAGTGTTTTAATAGCATTATCGTTATCGACTAAATCATCCGATCTGGAAAGCTCATTATAGAATAACGCGACATCCGACCAGCTGTCAAAGCCGTACTTTTTCCTTTCGTAAATGACCGAATCCGGCTTAACGACTATATGATAATCGGAGTTCGGCGGCATATGAGATTCATACTTGATAGCCGGTATATTTTCGGAGTAGAATATCGACTTGGAGCTTTCAGGTTGAACCTGATAAATATCATCCGTTGCGTAGAACGTATAAGGGATTTCCGAACTTACTTCAAGATATGAACTGCCTGTCGGCACATCGCGTTGACGGAAGAATTGGGGAAGATAAAGCAAGCTCTTATAAGATAATTTGTAAGCGATTACGGCCGCGGCTCCGGCTCTGGGCGAGGGGATATGGATTATTACGCTTTTGCTGTCCGGGTAATATTGGGGCGAAAAATCGGATATCGTTTCTATATCTTTGGAATCGAACTTTATCTGACGGCCGTCCGGCAAGACGGTCATTATTTCAATCAATGAAAAATCTATGTATTTGTTGACAGGTACTTTAACGGTGGAATAATCAGAAACCCGCGCCTGGTTAAATAGATATTTCTGTTTGTAAATAATCTCGGCGGTGTAATTGGATTTGATATTGACAAAAACAGAATCATATTGACAATCCACCGGATATGAATCGATATTTTGAGCGAACAGGGAAACGCCGCCAATCGATACCATCAGCAAAACAGCGAAAAACTTTATGGTCTCGCTTCTGATCATATAATTTTAAACTAAGATTTGACGTAATTGATTACAATTTCATACCAATCAATCAAAAAATTGAACCGGCCAATTAATAATGATATTCTCGACATAACGGTATATCCGAAAGTGGAACCAAAGCCGATCATCAATATCCAGATACCGAATTTGGCCAGGCCGCCAATTACGCCTTTATGCTCCAGCGAAAAATAGAAATAAGCCAGACCGCAAATTGTGCCGGCGATCACTATAACATCGCAGAAAATATCCCAGGGAGAGCCGGCCAAGCCTATCATACAGGCCTGCATCTGCCTGACCGTGAAACTCTGTAAATATAGCGGCAAAGCCACCCCGGCGGTGATAGCCAGATAGAAAGCGATCGGCCAGCGGGAAAGCCAGGAGATCTTTGAAGAAAAACGCGCGAACATCATAAGCCCTAATATGCCGGGTACGACATTGGTGATGACCAGACCGATTTCTACAAGTGTAGGCCCTCCCGGAGAAAATAAGGCCATGAAATTCGCGGCCATCGGCTCCAGCCAGAGGTCTTTTAATGATGTATGATACAGGATAGCTACCCAGTAACCGGCCGAGATACCGACGATTAAATGTTCGGCCAATCTATAAAATGGATTATCCCTATAGAGAAAAGAAAATATCGAAAGCGTCAAATAGGCCGCCAGCGTATACCAAAGGACGATTCCGAGACTCGGGTTTTCCATATTACATAGCCTTCTTTTTCTTACGCGAGGCGAAATAGGCGATATTGCCGATTATAATGAACAACACAATTACCGAATGAGCTATCGATTGCACGTTCATCGCCTTGGTGGCGGCTTCCTTATGATTTATCAGTTTCTCATATTCGGAGGCGCCTTTAAGCCCGCCCATCAAACCGAATATCTGCCCGGAAGCCAGAAAAGTATAATAATCGGTAGCCATCACGGCGGTTACGCCCAAAGCCAGAGGCGCTCGATAACGGCCGTTGGCGTAATTGATCCAGTAATCGGCTCCGGAGGTGGCGTTGATATTGATAATTAACGCGCAACTCGAATAATTGATAACACCTTTCATCATCGGCAAATCGTCGAGCTCCGTGCCGTAATAATCCCGAGGGAAAGGTTTGCGGAAATTTTCGCCCATATTCAGGATTACGATCGCGGGATACGGCTTGTAGCCTAAAAAGACGTAATCCACGCCATAGGTTTTGCCATACTCGGCCGCGATCAAGGCCAGGTCATCTTTGACCAGCGTGACACCCTCGATTTGAAGCGCGCAACTTAAAATCTTAAGGTCTTTGGCGAAACAGTGCCGGAAAATAGCGTGAGCCATCGGCCTTAGTTCAGCCATAGTGGCCGGGTCATATTCGCAGGGTATCATAACCACCGTACCCGGCGGTAAAGCGTCAACCCGGTCGTAAACCGCCTGAACTTCACTGGTGACATAAACGGGCAAATTCATGTCAAGCAGGATTGGGAAAAAAACCACGATACCTATTGTCAGATAGATCCAGCGGCGATCGATCGCCATTAACTTGTCCCAGAATCCCATGTCAGCGCTGCCGGCCATCTACTTGCCTCCATCCCCGCCAAGCCAGGTACGCTCGATACCAAGAATAATCTTCAGTGAGACGGCGGCCACGCCAAGCCCCACGCCGATATAAATCGCTCGCTTGGCGGCAACGTTGGGGGTTTCGAGTAAAAAATTGGCGATATTTTGCAGTTGCAGCCAATCGGGAAGCCAGCTCGTTATTATCTGGCCGATAGGTACCCGGCCCAACATCACTACCACCGCTGAAATTAAAAGCAGAGTAGCCAAAATCGTCCGCGCCCTGAATGCCCGATAAGCCGCCGAAGCGATGAAATACGCCAGAAGAGAAAACATCGTGGCCGTAACCGGTGACAGACCGAATCTATATAAATTCAAAAACAGCTCGTTCTCGGTTCCGCCGATTAGTCCCACCAAAGACATCCCGAATAAGGAAATAATTGTTACAATCGAATAGCCCCAGCCGGATTTTTTAAATCTTATCCTATTATAATGGACGGTAATAAGCGACCCAATCCCGACGACCATGGTAAATATGCCGATTATAATCGTCCAGTTATTAAATTCCTGATACAAATACGCGAAACTCTTGTGCGGTATAAAAAACTGCACGATCATGAATAAGCCAAACAGAAACACTATTACTAAAGGTACTTCGCGGCGCATCTGTTAACCTAAAAATCCTGTCATAATGATTCGACTAATTAACCCACATCAAACCAGCCGGCGAAACCCGCCAAGCCAATGGTGGAGAATATCACGCCTATTATTATTAAGATCACTACCAGCACTTTGCCCCAATCCTGGGCTTTCAACGTCCCCAATTGCTGTGGTTCCTGCGATAAATAAGCGCTGGCGGCATATAGTTCTTCGCCCATCAGCACGAAATCGCAGACCGAAACGAAAAAGGGGATTTGCACCAATTGGTCGGTACCGGCAATCTGTATAGAACCGGAAATAAAACCGGTTTCCGCCAATACCAATGATTCGGCATAGAACATGCCCATATAGAAATTCGTCGCCGGTTTTTGCCGCGTCATGATACCATTGACGGCCGCGGTATAGGGGAATTGATCCTGCGTGATAAAATACACGTCATTCGGATCATATAAATCCGGCTTGCCGGCGGCGGAGTAAGCTCCCTTGACCACTTCCTGGCAGACAGCCATGACTACCGGATCATAATTAGGCACTATTACCCGGGTATTGTATTCCGCCACTTTGCGCGCTACCCGCCCGAGTATGGTGAACGCGGCAATCGTGGCCACATCGGCGGCCGTTCCCAGGCCGGGCACATAGAGTATCGGCCGTCCCATTTCGGTAGCGCGACCGATAGCGTCATCGACAGCTTTTATACCGGCAATTGGCCGAACATAGAATCGATAACCTTTCCTGGCGCTGATAATAAACCCGATAGCGGCAGCCGAAAATAGTATAACCATAAGTAAAATTGGCAGGCGTTCGGTGTTGAACCACTGGCCTTTGGGTGTGCCCGGTCCACCTGTTCCCTCGGCAATCAAATTGCCATCATCGAAAGCCTCGATCCGGTAGTAATATTTATGCCCGTCCTCCAGCCCCGAATCTTCATAGCGATGCGATCCGGCGGCTAATAATGTGGCCAATTCGAACGCACTATCCGGATATGCCGAACGAAACACTTGATATTGATCGATCAGAGATAATGTAGAATCATCGGCATTCGGTATCGACCACTCGATGACCAGCGCGCCGCCGGGGTCATTTGGCAAATCGGATACGGTTATGGCAATCGGTAAAGGAGCTACGCCCGGCCCGGCGGAATCAGCGAATGTTTCTTCCGCGCACGAAGCCTTTGGCATCAGCCATATAAATGACGCCGCGATGGCAAAGAATATTAGGCCAAATTTTTTCAAGCTGTACCTGTCCGGAAAATCAAGAAAGATGGGCGGGTAGCTTACCCGCCCACCTGGATCTTCAGCCTCCAAATAGCTGAATCAGATATCCTTTCAAAAAGATAATTCTGTTAACCAGCAATGCTATACGGCCCATAACAGTAAGGCCAAAACCGGCGCCGAAACCGATCATGATAACGTAGATACCTATCCTGGAAACAAAACCGATCGCGCCCTTATGTGGTGTCGAGAAAAAGAAATAGATAAGGGCGGAAAGCACTGCAATCACGACCAGCAACTGATTGATACCAGCCGTATCCAGACCTATTGGGAAACCGATTGTGGCCTGCAGTTGTTTGAATAGGTAAGTGTAAAGATAAACAGTTATCGAAACTCCCGAACCGATACCGATGTAGAACGCTATTGAATAGCGCGAAACCCAAGCCCATCTTTTTGAAAATCTCGTCCACATGATAATACCGAGGATAGCCGGTATAACATAAATGAAATTGTGATGATCGACGATCGGTTCCCAAACTTTATCCTGGAAATTAGTCCAGAATAAAAGCATGGTAAAATAGCCGGTGGCAACGCCCGCTACCAGACGTTCGGCGAACTTGTAGAACGGATTGTCTTTATAAAGGAAACTAAAAATACACAAAGTCAAAAAGGCCGCAATACCGTTGCCAATAAGTTGATATGTACTCATTGGGCGCCTCCTTCCAGTCCGCCTTTTTTCTTCCGGGAGGCAAAAAAGGCAACATTAGAGATAATTATGAAGATAAGTATCACTGCGTGAGCAATTACTTGATAAGCCATCTGAGCTTTGCCCTCGCCCGGATAGCCAACCAATTCCTCATACTCCGCCGCGCCTTTTACGCCCGGGATAATCCCAAACAATTGACCGGATGAAAGATATTGATAGTAGTTGGCGGACATAACACCGGTGATTCCAATAGCCAGAGGAAAGCCATAACGACCGTTGCCGTAGGTCAGCCAGAAATCAGCCGTATTGCCTGATGTAATCTCGATAACTCCCTTTACATTGCTGAAGTTCTTTATCCCATTCATAATCGGCAGCGAATCCAGGGGCGTGCCGTAGTAATCCTGCGGAAAAGGCACCCGAAAATCGACACCCATTGCCAGAATCACGATTGCCGGATAGGGACGATAGCCAAGGAACACATAATCCTCACCGCGCACTTTATTGTGATTGGCCGCTAATGTTGAGGTTATTTGCTCAACCAATCCGGGACCGAATTGCGATAAAGTCACGAAAACGATTTTAATGTTCTTTGTAAATGCCTGATTTACTATTGCTGTTGTCATCGGGTTTAACTCAGCCATCGAGGACGGATCGTAATCTACACAAATAAAAAGATAGTCGCCAGGATTTAATTTGTCCACATAGTCATAGACCTTCTTCACTTCAGGAGTGGGCGTAATAGCTATATCAAATGACCAAATGGTAGGAACAAGTACGGCTAATCCGATGGCAAGGTAAACCCAGCGGCGATCGATCTGCATCATTTTTTGAAATATATTCATTCCTCACCGCCCCTCAATCATGACCCATATAGGTTCGTTCAATGCCCAGGATAATCTTCATGGCGGTTGCCGTAGCGCCCAAACCGATCCCCATCATTATAGCCCGGTTGGCGGCCATATTGGGCACCTGAAGAATCCAGGACACTATCTTGGCATTAATGATCGAAACCAGCCCCAGGGGCATAAATCGGAACATGATCAAAAATGCGGTGATCAATAGGATAGTCGCCAGCACCGATCTGGCTCGGAAAGCCCGATAAGCCGCTGAAGCGATAAAAAATGCCAAAAGCGAAAAGATCGTCGCCTGAATCGGCACCAGAACATAATTGAATATATCACTGAACAGGCTGCCGGCTTCAAGATTTCCGCGCTTTAAACAAGTCACAACCATGATAATGAAGCCAAAGAGCAGAACCGCCGAATAAAACCTTTCGCCGGGTACCTTCATCTTCATGATATTGGCTTTTACTAAACTCCATATTCCCAATGGCATTGCCAAAATCCCTATGACAATGACCCAATCCTGAGAATAGGTAAATAATGATTCCGACCAATCAGTTGGGATGAAATACTGGATTAGCATGGCAAAACCGGTAATCCCGACGATCAGTATTGGTATTTCTCTTTTCATCCAAATCTCCGGGGTTACAGGCTGACGGTTATCAGGTTAAGAAGAAACGGTATACCGGCGGTTATTAATATCGCGCCTAATATCATTATTACCATGGCTACCGCTTTGGTATAATCTTGAGCTTTAAGCGTACCGAGCTGAACCGGTTCCTTGGACAGGTAAGCCGAAGCCGCGTACAATTCTTCGCCTATTAGAGTATAATCGGTAGCGGCCACAAAAAACGGCAGCTGACCGATTTCATCGGTGCCCGATATTTGAATCGAACCCGCGATATTACCGGTTTCGGCCAAAATCAGCGATTCGGCGTAAAACTTGCCGCAATAGAAATTGGTCGCCGGTTTTTCGCGGAGCATAATCCCGTTAACAGCCGCTACATATGGAAATTGCAGCGCAGTCACATAAAACACGTTATCCGGATTATATTGATCCGGCCGCCCGGCTTCGAGGAAAGCCGTCCTGACAGTTTCCTGAGCTACCGCCAACACAACCGGATCCTGAACCGGTACCAGGACCCTGGTCTGATATTCAGCCGTCCGTCTGGCAACACGCGCCAGGATAGTGAACCCGGCTATGGTAGCGATATCGCCGGCCGTGCCTAACCCGAGGATGAATAATATCGGCTTGCCCATTTCCGTTGCCCGCCCGATAGCGTCATCAACAGCGTTTATTCCGGCGAGAGGCCGGACATAAAGCTCCTTGCCCTTTTTAGCTTGAGATATGAAAATCAGCAAGAAGCAACCGAAAACTAACACGCCAAAGAGAATCGGAAGCTTGCGCCAATTGAATAGATTCGATTCCGTTGTTCCGGCGACCGCGTTCGATTCCGCCGATTTGACATCATTATCAGATATTGCTGCAAGCTTGTAATACCATGTACTTCCGATAGGCATGTAGTTCGGATTTATTTCAGTTCCTGTATACTCCTGATCGTCTTCATCGACGAATTCTTTTGTACCCGCCGGTACTATACCGCGAGAAATATATTCGCCATCTAAAGCGCTGGAACGAAGAATGTCATACATTTTGACATTGTTTAGACCCTGGCCGTCATCCGCCGATAAATCCCAACGAACAACCAGACCATGCCCGGCATCATCTTCCTTATCGGCTACGGTAATGTTGGTTGGCGGTTGAGGGGCAGGCAAGCTTAACGTATCAGGTTCCGAAGCCAGATCCTGATCCTGGGCTGGTACGCCGCCTCCCATAAATAATAGCAGCATCAGGGCTAATAACACCCTGTTAAAATAGCTCATAAGCTACCTCCATGTACCTTTATTTTGTAGATTAATTTTCATATAATACCCGGTAAAATACCTCCTGATTAACCGATATCACATATTCGATCCTTGTACTGCTGTTATGCATGACTTTGAAATATAATTATTTGCCAATACAAAAAAAACGAGGCTCGGTACGTTCGCAAAGGCCGGGTTTTTGATTAAGTTTATCATGTTCATCGGTTAATAAGTCCCAGCCAATCACCTAACAAAAATTGCATTCGCCCGACCAGAAGCGAAATACGGGCCATAACCGTATAGCCAAAGCCAGCGCCGAATGTTATCATCAGTACCCAGACACCGATTCGGCTGGCCGTGCCAAACGCGCCTTTGTGCTCTTTAGAGAAAAAGAAATAGATTAAACCGCAAAAAACGCCTATGAAAATCACGATATTGGAGAAACTGTCCAAAAAGCTGAACGCGCCGTCTTTGAAAGCAATCAGGGGTATCATGGTATTGCCGACCTGCCCGATAAAATCGGAGCGGAGAAATCGGACCAGGTTCAAACCGGCGGTCGTGCCAACGATAAAAGCCAGCGGCCAACGAGAAATCCAGCCGATCTTGGAGGATAACCGCATTAGAAGTAAAATCCCGAGAATAGCCGGGAATATATAATAATATTCAGGTTCGCGAGATGCCAAAGACGGCAAAACGAATCCAACAGCAGGCGGATATATCTTGGCGATCAGATTGGGAAACAGCGTGCCCCAGATACCGATTACCATCCAGTAGGCCGCCGATACGCCGACAAACAGATGCTCAGCGAATTTATAGAAAGGATTATCCTTGTATAAAAATGATAAA
>CAZFSN010000036.1:0-19522 GCA_964521815.1 uncultured Ignavibacteria bacterium
AACGAAGCGTAATCGCGCCGATCACTTCGCCCGACCAGGTCAACGGGGCGCTGATAATGGATTCCGGTTCCTCCGGGGTTCCGGGCACCTGGAACGCGCGCGGATCGTTTTCGCTGTGATTGGAAATAATGCCGACGCCGGATTGAGCTACCCGGCCGGTTATACCTTCGCCGAGCTTAAGCACGACTCTGGATATTTCCGCTTCGTGATTATGATCGACCGTAATTAGCGGTTTGAGAATATTCGATTTTTTATCCAGAATAAAAATCGATCCGCCGTCTGCCCCTATGATTTTGCGGGACAAATGAACAGCCTTTTCCAGGACATCGGTATAATTTAAAGATGAATAAATCGCGGTAGAAAGTTCCAACAGGGCCGCCAGTTTAGCGTTTAGCTCCTGGCCTTTTTGTTCGTTTAAGGAAAGTTTGAGCGACAGTTTAATTTGCTCGGTTATCAGTTTGGCTTTATCAATGTAATTTTCTGAAAAATCCAAAGGCGTTCTTCGCCATCCCCAAATCAGAATACCGCCGCCCAGATCATCGGATTCAAACGGCATGCTCAATACCTGGGTACAACTTAAATCAGTCGTAAATATTTCGCAAATTGGGTTGTTACACTTGTTTTTTCCATCCGAATAGCAGGGTTTAAATTCATTCTGCCGGCAATTCAGCCATGCCTTCGGAGCTTCCTCTTGAAGTTGTTTTTTCAGGTCAACTCCAATTTCCGTCTCTTTATTTATGAACAGCCTGCATGACATTCGGGTCGGATCGATAATCATGAGCGCGAAATACTCGGCATTCAGATTCTGACTGGACCTGGTCGAAATAGCCTCGAATATGGGAGCTATATCACATTTATACGCGGCAACCTGCACCGATTTTCCTTTTCTCTAGTTTGTAAATCAGATCTTCCACCTGCTCGATCGCGAATGGTTTCTGAAGAATCTGTGTAATGCCCCTGGAAATTAATTCTTTTCTTTCAATCTCATTTTTCCAGCCGGTCATGGGTACAATTATACAGTCGGGCGATTTGCTCCTCACCGAATCGATTATCCCCCAACCGTCGCCATCCGGCAATCCCAGGTCGGTTAAAATCATATCGAACGAACGGTCTGCCAGAATAGCGCTGGCCTCGGCGTAACCGGCGGCAATAATTGCCTTGGCGTTGCGGTTCGTGAAAATTTCGAACAGAACGTTTCTTAAATTTTGATCATCCTCCACGATAAGAATGTTTAGCGGCTGAGTGCTTTCTTTTAAGGAATATCTGGGGAATTTAATTTTGAAACTGGTTCCCCGGCCTTCCTGGCTATCGACTCCTATTTCTCCGCCATGACGACTGACTATAGAATAAACCATTGTCAGTCCCAGGCCGGTGCCCAGGCGCTCTTTAGTCGTAAAGAACGGATCAAAAATGCGTTTCAGTATCTGAGGGCTCATCCCTTTGCCGTTGTCTTTAACGATTATCCGCAGGTAATTATCTTCGAGTTTCGAATTTATTTCAATGACGCCTTTGTTTTCGATAGCATCCACGGCATTGTGTATCAAATTTGAAAATACTTCGATTATCATCGACCGGTTGCCATTAATAACAAGGTCATCATGAAGGTTCATCTTAATCGAAATATCTTTTCCGCTTTCCGGATTAGCCCATTTCGGCTGGATTATTTCCAGAGTATCTTCGATGATACCTTTCAAATCAATAGCTGAAAGCTTCAGTTCGTTTTGGCTTTTGGTAAATTCGTTTATACGGGATAAAATATTGACTCCTTCGGCGGCTGATTTTTCGATAATCTCCATGCTTTTCTTCATCATATCATGGGGAACGCCGTCAGCGGCTTGTTCACAGGCCAATGACAGCATTTGAGTCCGTCCGACAATCGCGGCCAGGATATTTTTAAAGTCGTGGACTATACCGGCGGCCAGTTCTCCCAGGGCTTTTAATTTTTCGCCCTGGATCAATTTTTCCTGTGTTTCCGCCAGGCTGTTATATGCCTTTTTGAGTTCGCTGTACAGCATCGCGTTATTTAAAGCGATCATCAGATGCCGCGAAATATCTTGAAGCAAATATTGGTCTCTCGGCCTGAAGCCTTCAGGATTGGGATTGCCGACAAGCAGAAAACAATCCGGCGCTTTGGCTTGCTTTATCGGCGAAATCGCCAGGTAATTAATTCCCTGATCGATAAAATACTTACGCACGAGTTCGGCCAATGACATTTTGTCGATATTATAGTAAACCGGTTTGCCATAAATAGATACTTCATTAAAATATTTGATCATCGTTTCTATTTCCGGCAATTCCATTAAATTATCATAATTTTGCCTGAAATATTCCGAACTTGTCCTGAATCCGTCACCTTCCTTGAAAACCAATGTAATCCAGTTATAACCGGTAGTCTCCGATAATGTTTTAGCCATTCTCGTAAAAAATTCGTTCAAATCGAGAGTGGCCGATATGGCCTGGCTTATTTTCCCCGCCAGGCTCAGCCTTTCGGCTTTATCGATAGTATCAACGTAAAGACTGATATTGTTCATAGTGATCGCGAGAAATTCGCCAATCGTTTGCAAAGTAGATTTATTTATTTCGGAAAATACATTTGGATTTCTATCCTGAATATCCAAAATCCCGTGGAAAGTCTGGCCCGCGATTAGCGGCATGCAGCAACGCGATTTAATTGCGTATTCGCCCGACCCGTTTTTTCTTGCCGAACCGGTATCGACACAAAAGCCTTTGCGACTATTAGCGGCCCGAATGAGCAATTCATAATCTTCTTTTGAATACGAACCTGATTCATAGCCATAACCGGATCGACAGCTCTGTTGCGCCAGTTTCAGGCTATTATCTTTGCCCGGTACAAATACGGCAACCAGGTCAAAACCAAAACCTTCGCTGATTCCTTTGACGGCTTCACTTAACAGGTCCGAACTATCGAGGATGCCGGAAAGTCTTTTAACCAGAGTATTCGTTATGGCCAATTTCGCGGCCCGCTCACGTTCTTTTTGTTTCAACTTGAGTTTTTCTATGGCCGCCGCCACTTGATCCATCAACGATTTTAATAGCTGTACTTCTCTTTGAGAAAAAGCGTAAAGTGTTTCCGATTCGACATCCAGTACGCCGGCGACTTCATCATTCAGCAGCACCGGCACGGCCAGCTCCGAGCCGGTTCGGCCGGTGGTCGTTATGAACCTCGTATCTTTGCTGACATCGCCGACATTAAGCGGCATTTTTAAGGCGGCCGCCTGACCGGTAATCCCCTCCTGGCCGATCTTGATACTCCTTCCGACCAGTTCTTCAGGATAGTCGCCGACAATACAAGCTACATACAATTCCCCGGATTCCTTTTTAGGCATCAGAAACGCACAATTACTGATCTTGAAATGCTTCGATATCGCGGTTAGGACCCTTTTAATGAACGGGATTAAATCCAGATCGGAATTCAGCGCCTGCCCCACTTCAAACATAGTGGCTAGATGAGCTACCCTGTCGGAAATCAGAGAATACATACGGGCATTCTCTATAGCCGATGAAGCCTGGGCTACCAGAGCCGCAATCAGGTCGATGACTTCTTTATCCATGCTGGTGCGATTACCTGACCTTTGTTCAACCATCACCAGAATGCCGGTAATTTTCCCGGCGTGTTTAAGCGGGGCTATCAGCACGTTCGTGCTATGGTTGATTTTCAACAAATTTTTAATGTCCGGGGGAACCATTTCCAAATCGGCTTTATCCAGCATGACCGGATTACCCTGGGTTATGATCTCTTTAAATAAATCCATCGAACCGACATTTATAAAACGCTCTTCCGGCCGAAATACCGGTTCGCCGCGTTCTGAAAAACACATCTGAACGTACATATCGGGCTGTCCGGGGTTCTCAAGAAGAATATAGCTATAGCTGCAACCGTAGGCGCGGCCCAAATTTGTCACCATAATATTGCACACTTCATTCAGATCAAGCGATGACGAGATAGCCAGCGATGTTTCGACCAGCATTTTATTTTTTCTGTTTTCTTTATTAATGATAATCTGATTGTTATGATTTTCATAAAACCAGGACGCGGCAATACTGACAAAATCGAGTCCCGGTATAAAATCTTCATAGTGCTTAGGGATTTCATCATGAAAAAATATTATAACGCCGGCCGGTTGGCCTTGAGGCATCAAAGGCAAAAGCCAGGCCGCTTTGAACCCATCGAATAAATCGAAACAATTGCCCGGTATCGATTTCGGGTTCGTAATGAAACGCGGAAAATCGGTTTGAAAAAGCTCGGCTATAATTCCATCGCCATCAAGTGTATATAATCTTTGAGAATCGGGCCTTATGCCCGCATAGCCTCGAAGCTTTAGGCTGCCGTCCTCGTCGATTATAAACACAGCCCCCGCGTTGAAATAAAGATGCTCGCAGGCGAGGTTTAGAAGATGCCTGTAGCCTTCGGTGAGCGTGTTGAGATTACCGATATTATCTTTGATCTGCTGAAATATCTTAACCACACCGGTGCCAATACCGGCACTGGTGCCGCTATCAGAGGATTTTTTCGTTTCGCGGATTATTTCGTTTTCGGGTATTACCTCTTCCCGAAAATCCGAATTAGCTTCCTTATCGGCCGGATGATGACTTTTTAACCTTAATCTGATCGGGATAAATATGACCGTGGCGACGGCCAAGATGAGCAATACGATTACAGACAAAGGAAATTGCGCGTACTCTATTCCGCTCTTATCGGCTTTATTAATACTGCAATCGAGAAGCATAAATACCGCTGATGCGGCCGCGATCAATCGACCCCATCTAATTTTAACTATGAATTTGATCCGTTCAATACGAAAAATCATTTATTATGCTTCCACCAAGGATTCCGAAATATTCTCAATCGCTTTTTTGGCTTCCGCCAGACGGTTGGTCAACTTATGGATTTTGCCGGCATTGCGATTAATAACATTAATGTATCTTTCCATCTCTTCCCTGGAGATATCCGGCCGACTGAGTACGTATTCGCAGGAGGCCAGGATACCGGCCAGCGGCCCGTTAATCTGGCTGTTAAACCCATCGACCATTCTGAATGTATCCGCGCGATTTTCATATCCGTTTATTTTTCGGATAGCCAATCTGTTTGATTCGGCCAACTTTTTGCTTTGGGCGGACAGGTGTTGACGCCCGACAACAACGGATACAAGATTGGTCAAAAGCAGCGCGAATACCATCTGCTGGACGCCAAACTGATCACGGTCGGACCGGCGGCTTTCGCCGATTGTCACCACCCCGACGGAATTACCGTCAATGATTATCGGGGCAATCATGCATTGCGAAATACCTTCCGGCATCAGCAACCTGGCTTCCAACTCGGAAATCTTCAGGTTGGAATCCATATCGCCGATGACAATCGGTTTGCCGGTTACTATCGCCTTGCGGTGGCTGTATAAATCGGCTAACGGTAAACCGGTAATAGTCCTTTCATCCCAGAGCAGTTCGCGCCTTTGATAAATAGCCGCCGTCTGGAATCGGTCGCGCCGGTCGTTCAGCATCATCACGCGGCAAAAAGTCGCCGGCGTTTTTTCGACCAGCATCCGCGCCAGTTCGCGATATATATTGCTTGCCGATTCGCCGGTTAGGGTGGTCTCGATGGCGTATTTAATTGCGCCTATTCTATCGAAAGCATCATCGCCGGCGGCCTTGTTTAATTCCTCCAAAATCGTGCCCGAAATCGCGGAGGCAATCGCGTCGGCCGCGATCATATCGTTTTGATTAAAATGATATGACCCGTCCACTGAAATGTTTAAAACCGCCATGACCCGGCCATCAACAATGACCGGCGTAAACAGAATTCGTTTGTCGGTAGCCGGCTTAAAATCAGATTTAATAAATGACGCGTCCTCCGGCAAAGTCAGCCCGCGATGATTTTCCATTACCCATCTGATCGGTTCGTACCTGGCCCCTTTTAAATAGCCTTTTTCGATGACGACTTTTCTGCCGGTCGGCAGATTAAAATCGAGGATTTGCGGCGAGCCGTTGCTCCAGATATGGAGATTAAGGGATTCGTACTTGATATATTGTTCCAGAAGTTTAGCCAATCTAATCACCCGGGTGTTAAGATCGCCTTCCGACCGGGATGTTTTCAGAATTACCGCGATGAAATCTTTGAAAGCTTTTTGCGCGCTTATCGATCTCTGTAAACCGTCTTTATAGAAAGTCAGGCCAAGATTGTTGCAAACAGCATCGAGCACCCCCAGCTCCTCCTGAGCGAATACTCTGGCATGGTCGGTATATATTGTCATGACGCCGATTCGCTTGGCACCGAAATCGACCGGCATAGCCAGAGCATCGACAACCGGCCCGTTCCCGGTTTCGATTATGATATCTTTGTGAAGCCGGATTGAATCGTCGGCCTGGAACACTTCGCCGGTTTTATATACTTTATCATATAAACTGTCTTTGACAATTTCCAGATAATCCCGGGATTTTGGCGATAATCCGGTTGAAGCAAACAAAGAAAGCTGATTGGCCCGGTTCATGATATGGAAAGACGCCGCTTGAAAGCCATAATTTTCCAGCACGGATTCGGCGATTTTAGTGAACGTGGACGGCGAGGCGCTGCCATAAGTGGAAACCTTGGAAATAGATTCATAAAGTTTCACGCTTTTATTTTTCTTTTGAAGCCGATTCGATACGGAAAAAAGATAGGGCAGCCATTTGGCCATACCCCAGACTATTAATACCCAGCCGAAAATATAACCGACCACAGATTCCAGTCCGAAATATATTAGCGACTTGCTGTAACCTGGACCGAATACTCCCATACTGCCTATAAGCCCGATTAAATTCCCGAAAATTAGCAACGCGCAGCCGCCGGCCATGATATTTAAAGCCCTCGAACGATGTAAGAAGAAGCCTGATTTGAGTTTGTTAAAGGCCAAAAAGACCGCAATTAAAGCCGTCAGCATTATTAATTTTTGATGTACTAAAATCATAAAATGCTCCATATATATGCTTTATTATTCACCCTTATATATATCGGTTTGTTGACCGATATTTTAAGCTGTAAAAATAAAATAACCGATAAAAAAACTTTGGCGAACTTATTATTCTATGATGGATTATATCAAAATGCACTTTTAGGAATTAAAAACAGCATTAAAGCTAAAAACAATATATGGCCACGTATGTCCATTGATATGAGATAATATGTCTTAAATTAAGCAATAATGGTTTTCAAAATCATTGAGCCGGAGACCAGTCATTGGCTAATCATTGCCTACCCGATATTCATTTAGCTTGTTTCTCAGCGTTCTGGGCGTAATTCCCAGTACTTCGGCGGTTTGCGCTTTATTATAATCATTGGCTTCAAGCGTTTTAAAAATCAGACGTTTTTCCATTTCGGCAATCGTCGTGCCTGCTTCCTGTTCGGTATCGCTGAGTCCGCCTCTACCAATAGCTATTTCCATCGGAAAATCAGGTATCCTCAATTCCTGAGAATTAGAAACAACTACGGCTCTTTCGATATAATTCTCCAACTCCCTGACATTGCCCGGCCAGGGATAACTCATGAAATACTTGATGACTTTTTCTGACAGAGCTTTCAGCGGCACTCCCTCGCGGTGGCAATATTTCTGCAGAAAATAATCTGAAAGACTCGGAATATCATCCAAACGCTTACGTAGAGGCGGCAGATCGATTGGAATGACCTGCAATCTAAAATAAAGGTCATCGCGAAACCTTCTTTCGCTGACCTCTTTTTTAAGATCGCGGTTAGATGTAGCGATAATTCTCACATCGACAGGAATTGTCTGCCCGGAACCCAGCCGTTCTAATTCACGTTCTTGTATGACTCTCAATAACTTAGCTTGAATGGTCGGCGGTATTTCGGAGATTTCATCTAAAAGCAGAGTACCGCCATTGGCTTGTTCGAATCGCCCGATTGATGATTTCACGGCGCCTGTGAACGCACCTTTTTCGTGTCCAAACAGTTCCGATTCGATTAATCCTTCCGGCAAAGCGGCGCAATTCATTTTAATAAACGGCTTATCGGCCCGAATTGAATGGAAATGTATCGCTCTGGCAACCATCTCCTTGCCGGTGCCGGTTTCGCCGCTTATAAGCACAGTCGAGGGCGAATCAGCTACGCTTTTTATCAGTTCGAATATCTTTATCATTGAGGCCGAATTCCCGATCAGGCTGTCGAATGAATAGCTGTCGGCGAGTTCCCTTTTCAGATATTTATTTTCCATCTTAAGCCGCTTATAATCCAGCGCGTTTTCGACCAGGATTTCAAGTTCGTCGGGGGTTACGGGTTTGGTGAAATAATCGCAAGCCCCCAGTTTCATGGCCTCGACAGCATTATCGATAGTCCCAAAAGCGGTGATGACCATTACCCGGCAATCGGGTTGAATTCCCAACGAAGCTTTAAGCACATCCAGTCCGCCGATATTTTTCATCTTTAAATCGGTGATAATTAAATCGAATTCCTGCTGCCTGATTATCTCCAGGGCCGATTCGCCGGAATCAGCCTGATCTAACTGATAACCTTTTCTTCTTAATGTTTCGGCTATAAATTCGCGCACATAGACATCATCATCGACGACAAGTATTTTTGAATTCATAAGACGGCCCCTTTATAGAGGTAATTCTATTGAAAATATCGCGCCCCCGCTTTCGGGGCTTAAGACGCTGATACTACCATTGTGAAAATCAACGACCCTTTTTACCATCGACAAGCCCAGACCTATACCGTTATTTCTGGTGGTGAAAAACGGCTTAAAAATATTGTCAACATCCTCAACCGGAATGCCGACACCCGTATCGGAAAAAACGATAGCCAGATGATTACTATCATTCTTTTTAATGGCTAATTTGAGCTTACCGCCTCCGATACCCATCGCCTGGCATGCGTTCTGGGCTAGATTATCGAAAGCCTGCCGCATGAGTATCGGATCAAATCTATAATTAAGATGGTCGAGGTCGGAATTGAATTCTATGGCTAATTTCGAAGCATAATGCTCTTTGGAAATCGCTTTTAAGGTTTCGGAGGCGAACTCGATTAAATCCAGTTCGCGGAATTCAGGTCTGGTCTTTCTGGTGTAGTCCAGAAGACTGGTTATGATACGGTTTAATTCCTTGGCCCCATTCGATATTTTTTCGGCCAATTCGGCGGAACGATGTTCTTGGCCCAGGTCTCTTTTTAAAAGATCGCTAAAACCGACAATGCCGGCCAAAGGATTTCTCACCTGATGGGCAACCGTGGCCGCCATTTCGCCGACCGCCGCCAGGGCCGATACATGCCGAATAGTATCCCTTAATTTCTTTTCGGAAGAAATATCATACAATATCTCGACTACCCCGCAGCATTCGTTATTTTCATCGAAAACGCGGCTGGCCGAATAGCCGACCGGACGGCCGCCAAACCACTTCTCGCCCCGGACCCTGTTTTCCCGGCTTTTATAGAGATTAAGAGTATGAGAATGCTCATCACCCGGAAACACTTCGCTGTATTTTTTATCCAGGGCGTATTTACGTTCTATCCCGGTCAGGTTTTCGGCGGCCCTGTTGAACATACTAATTCGCTCATCGATGCCAAATACCACCACGCCCGCTTCCAGATGTTCAAGAATATTATTGAGATAGACTGACAGCCGATTATTTATGGCTAAGGTGTCGGCAAGCTGTATGTTGATCTCTTCCAGTTGGCAGCTTTGTTTTTCGAACTTCTGTAATAAGTCCTGATAGTCAGTTTGAAGTTTTTCCGCCAATTCAGCAAGCGAAACATAGGAGTCGGTGACTTCTTTTAAGCCTTGCAAATTTTTATCATTAACATCCACAGACATTATTTACTTATTATTTAAGAAAATTTCAATCTATATTTAAAAAAAACTGCCGTAGAAAAACTAAAACCAGGCCATTATTTCATTGGCCATCTTATCGATATGGACTACCTTGTCAGCCAGATTGTTCTCGACAACCGATCTGGGCATACCATAAACAACACAAGACTCTTCATTTTGGGCTAATATCTTGCCCCCGCGAAGTTTTAAAGCTTTTAAACCATCCAAACCATCATGACCCATACCTGTAAGTATGACACCTAACGCTTTGGCGCTGTAAACATTGGCCACTGAATACATCATCACATCCACAGCCGGCCTATGCAATGTATCGGACGGTTCATCCGACAGTATCACGCGGTAAGAAGACAACGACCGGGCAACGGTCATATGCTGACTGCCGGGCGCGATATAAGCCGTCCCCGCCTGCAGCGGTTCTCCGGCTTCGGCTTCTTTGACAGCTATTTGCGATAAAGAATTAAGCCTATCCGCCAATGATTTGGTAAATGTAGGCGGCATATGTTGAACAACCATCACCGGTACCGGCAAGTTTTTGGGCAAACGCGGAATAACCGCCTGAAGCGCCGGCGGGCCGCCGGTGGACGCTCCAATAGCAATGACATTCATTTCCTTTCGGCCGGAACAAGTCAGAATGACCGGAGGCGCAGGTTTACTTTTGGCCTTTTCCTCTTTAGTGGCCGATGATGGCGCTATCGCCATGGATTGTGATCGATGCCGCCTAA
The DNA here is from genome assembly GCA_964521815.1 of uncultured Ignavibacteria bacterium. Lineage (GTDB taxonomy): Bacteria > Zixibacteria > MSB-5A5 > UBA10806 > 4484-95 > JAAEQD01. The sequence goes on from CAZFSN010000036.1 coordinate 10,553, forward strand.
GCAGTTTTTGTTTGTTCCTGGCGATATATTTGATTTTCTTCAACAGTTCTTCTTTAATCTTTACTATATCCAGAGCTACAAATGACAATTGCTTGGGGATAAAATCGACCGCGCCCAACTGCAGCGCGTCGAAGGTTGCCGACGCGCCTTCGGTAGTCAATGAACTGACCATCATCACCATGGTCGGGCTTTCCGCCATGATATGTTTTAAAGCGGTGAGCCCATCCATGCGGGGCATTTCTATATCGAGAGTCACGATATCGGGCTTGAGCTTTTTAACCAGTTCTACGCCCTCAGCGCCGTCATGCCCCACTCCGATTACCTTTATTTCAGGGTCGGATTCCAACATCATGGAAATAGCCTTCCGCATGAACGCGGAATCATCCACTACCAGAACTTTAACTTGTCCCATATTAATTGTTTTTCAATACAAGTTCAAAAAGACCGGATAGATCAATAATCAATCTAACTCTGCCATCACCCATAATCGTAGCGCCGGCGACTCCGGGCGTGTTGCCCAGATAGTCACCCATCGTTTTGATAACGACTTCTTCCTGTCCAATGAGAGAATCGACTATCAATCCCAACTGTTTTTCCGCCAGGCCGACCACGACTATTCTTAATTGATCTCGCGGTTCTTTTTTTTGATTGAACAGCACTTCGGTTAATTCGACCAAAGGCAGAATCGAGTCGCGCAATTTTATGACGGGTTTTTGTTTTATATATTTTACCCGGTCGGGCGAGATAATCACGGTTTCCTTCACTGATGTTAAAGGAATAGCGAAAATATCATTACCGCAGCGCACTAATAATCCCTGGATGATAGCCAGTGTGAGCGGCAATTTTATTACGACCAGCGAACCTTTGCCTTCTTCGGTGGACAGTTCGATTTGTCCTTTCAGCTTTTCGATATTGGTACGGACGACATCCATACCGACTCCGCGTCCGGACACGCTGGTCGTCTTGGCCGCGGTAGAAAATCCCGGTTGAAAAATGAAATCCAATATTTCTCTTTGGCTCATTTTTTCGATTGTCTCCGGCGTGGCCAGTCCGCGTTCAACCGCTTTTTTCTTTATGACATCGATGTTCATGCCCTTGCCGTCATCCCGAACCTCTATGATAATATTATTGCCTTCCTGATAAGCCGAAAGGTTTATGACCCCGTTTTCGGATTTGCCCGCTTGTTTTCTTTCTTCCGGCATTTCGATACCATGATCCACCGAATTACGAATCAAATGCACCAAAGGATCGTTTATTTCTTCTATGACCGATTTGTCCAGTTCGGTCTCTTCGCCGGAGAGGACTAAATCTATTTTTTTATTCAATTCACGGGAAAGGTCTCTCACTATTCTGGGATATTTATTGAACACATTCCCTATTTGAAGCATCCTCATTTTCATTATGGCCATATGTAATTCGGTCGTGATAAAATTGATCTGGGAAGACGCCTGGGTGAGATGCTCAAAACTTCTTTCGCCTTCATGGGACGCTTGAAGCGCCGCGGCCATCTGGACTAACGCGTTTCGACCAAGCACCAATTCGCCTACCATGTTGACCAGGCTGTCTAGACGGTCGACTCCAACCCTGATAGTCGTATCGGCCTTTTTTATCATTTCTTTTTTGAATGGTTTATTTTCATCGGATAAGCGATCCTGACCGGGGCCGGCCGAAACTTTTAATTCAGCTTTTTCCGGGACAGCATTTTCTTCCGGTTCGATTTCTACGCGGGGCTCGTTTTTCACCCGGGCCGCCGGCGCCGACACTTCCGGGGCAGAAATGGGTTTATTTTCATAGATTTTCGCCAGAGCTTCGATGATCTGCGCAAGATCGGTATTGCCTTGTTTCTTATCGATAATATCCTGAAGAACGTATTTCACATAATCGACCGCCTGCAGCAAGACGTCCATCACCTCGGCGTTAACTTTCAATTCGCCTTTGCGAAGACGATTGAGCACATCCTCCATGCGATGGGTCAACCGAGTCAGTTCATTGAATCCCAAAAAGCCAGAGGTCCCCTTCATGGTGTGGGCGCCCCTGAATATCTCGTTTAACAAATCCAGATTACCGGGCTCATGCTCCAGTTTGACTAAGTTCGCGTCCAGAGAATCTACGATCTCATTGGTTTCAATCATGAACTCTTCAATAATAGATTGCATCTCGTCGAGTTCGAATTCCGGGTCGCCCATTTCCAGCTCCAAAGTAAAAAGATTATTAACGAATTAAAGAATATTATTCCATTTTAGAAATTATTCTGTCAATCTCCTGCTGCTGGGTCGGATTATCAGCGGAAAAACCGGCATTAGGATCAAATGCCTTAACTTTCCTTACGGACTTTTTATCAGGCTGATCGGCGCTTTTTACGCCGACTGTTTGCAGCATTGATACCAACTTGTCTTCCACATCATCGAGTAAAGATATCGCGTGATCGATCTGTTGAGTCGTAATATCCTGGAATTGCAGAGCATCCATAATATTATAAGAATCATTCAGTGTGCCTTCGGCATTTACTTTTATGTCGGTTAACAGGGTATCGATTTGCGTATTTGATGATAATACTTCATCCGGGATCATTTTTTTGATTTGCTCGACCCAACCGCTGATCTGAGATTCCCTATTGGTAATATCTTCGATCATATCCAGTACTTTATGTGTAGCCCGCTCGGTTTGTTCGGTCACCTTTTCGAGATGGTGAGCGGTGGTCGGCACTTTAACCGATGATTCCTGTATCGGCTGGCGAATTTTGCGAAATGCTTCCATCATCGCGCTAATCGAAGTTGTCAGCTCTTTCAATTCCTGACGAACCTTTTCGGTTATTTTTGATTTATTCTCCGGCATGATTTCTCCTTTTTAAACCGATGCTAAAACCTGGTTTATTTTCTCGGCTAGAGTTTCCGGAGTGAAAGGTTTTACTATATAATTATTGACTCCGGCTTTCATTGCTTCAATTATATCTTCTTTTACCGACCTGGTCGTGATCATTAATACCGGCATAGCTTTAAATTCAGGATCGGCCCTCATAGCATGGACAAATGTCAAACCGTCCATTTCGGGCATATTCCAATCGGTAATAACAAATCCGAATTTTTCGGTTTTCAGCTTGGCAAGAGCGTCTTTTCCGTCGGTAGCTTCAGCGACATTATCAAAACCAGCTCTTTTGAGTGTATTTACAATGATTCTCCTCATGGTCGGAGAATCATCGACAGCTAATATTTTCATACCAGAAGCCAATTTATCTACCTCCTTTAAATCGGTTGCTTTATCTGTAAATATTTCGATACTTCCGCGAGAAGTACAGCCGGCTTAAACGGCTTAACCAGATATGACGATGCTCCCGCCTCGGTTCCCAGTTTTTTATCCTTCTCTTCCTCTTCGGACGAAAGGATGATGATTGGCACGTTGGCGTACAGTTGATTTCCTCGAACAGTAGAAATAAACTCATAACCGTCGACATTCGGCATATTCAAATCGGTTATGATCAAATCAACACCCTCAGGCAAAGCTGATAATTTTTCAAGGGCGTCCATTCCATCGCAAGCGGTGACGACTTTCAAGCCGGTTGATCTTAAAGCGAAAGAAACGAATTTTACCACTGTCGGTGAGTCATCAACTACCATAACGATCTTTTCAGCCATTTCTCACCTCTGCTCTATTCTTTCTTGTAAACAAGTCCATTTTTTAAATAAACCAACTTAAATGCTTTGCTGATTCCGTGAAGCGATTCAGAATGCCCAATGAAATAGTATCCTCCCTTGACCAGGCTATTATAGAAAAATTTAGTAATTTTCCTTTTCACTTCCTCTGAAAAGTAAATCGTCACATTCCGACAAAATATTATATCAACATTTTTTATTAAGGACATTTTTAAAGAATCGGTCATGTTAATATGCGAAAATCTGATATATTTTTTTACCCGGTCATCTATATGATAAACATTACCCTGCTTCTTGAAATATTTATCGATATAGTTTTTCGGGGTCGTGCGCAAAGACAGCTCGTGGTAAATACCTTTGCGCGCGGCTTGAAGCACATTTTCGGAGATATCATTGGCTATTATTTCAATGTTATAATTGGAGAAATCCGGTATTTTTTCCATGAGAAGCATAGATATCGTGTATGGTTCTTCACCGGTCGAACAGCCTGCGCTCCAGATACGAAGATTCTTGCTTAATTCTTTCTTCTTTTCGGCCAGTACCAGGGGTAATACCTCATCAGAAAACGCCGCCAACTGCGGCAAATTGCGGAAAAAGGAAGTTTCATTCGTGGTCAAGAGGTTCATCAGCATATTAAATTCTTTCATACCTGAATCATATTTAACCATATAGAAATAATCTTTGTAGTTCTTTATTCCCAGCTCTTTGATCCGGTTGGCCAGCCGGTTTTTTATCAAATACATTTTTGCCTCAGGGAAATACATACCTGATTTTTCATGGACAAAGTCTCGGAATATAATGAACTCTTCCCGGCTTAATTCGGGATCATTGGTCGCGCTGTATCCGATGGAAGTGTTCGATATTTTGCCGATATCAGTCGTAATGGCTTGACTCTGGACAGTATTAAGCGACATGATAGCCCACCCCTGGTTTTAAATTATTCGTATTAACTTTCGACCCCGCCTTAATCATTATCATCACCGACCGCTAAACAATCCGTCTTTTATTATCTGTTTTCCTGTTATGGTTTCCAGAGTCTTTCTTCACAGAGTAAGAGCCATCGCCAGATTCAATTTTAGCTCACTGAAGAGATCGATCTATAACCATTTTTAATTCTTTCTTTATATTCTTCGATCGCTCTTTTTACGGTTTCATGCAATTCCGTAATACTAAACGGCTTGACTATATAGTCATAAACGCCGCAGCGTATCGCCTCAATCGCGCTATCCATTGATGGAAACGCCGTCATAACAATAACCGGTACTTGCGGCATCTTTTTAGCCATATGAGTTGTCAACTCTATTCCATCGATAAACGGCATCTTCAAATCGACCAACGCTGTTTGAAATGATATCGAGTCCATCATCTCTAAAGCCGTTTTACCGTTTTCGGCCAGATGAGTCGTGTACCCCTGGGCCGTGAAAAAATCAAAAAGCAGATCTCGAATCAACAGTTCATCATCCACGACCAGCAGCTCCACGCGTTCAGGCTGTTTATTTGGTTTCAAGCGCTTCCCTCGCCGCGTTGCTTATATCTTCGTTATCATGTTTGACAAGTTTTAACAATTCAGCCTTAGCCCGGGGATCGTCGTATTTAGCCATTAAACCAATAATCGCTATCTGTACGAAAGGAGGTTGATCGTACAAAATCCCAATTAACTTATCCAGGCAGGTTCTATCATCAATTGATATGAGCGCGTTGATGGCGTAGAATCTGACCCACATATCTTCGTCATCGAGCAGCACCTTTATTTTTTCGCCGACATCTGCCCGGCCGAAACTAAGATACGCGTCTATTACAGCTTTTCGGACTTCGGGATTTTCGTCCGCCAACATTAAGGTTAAATTATCATCCAGATGTTCGTAACGCATTTTCGACAGGCCGATTATGGCGTGGCGCCTGACCTCCGCCTCTTCATTAGTCAAAGCCTCCAGCAAAATTTCCGATGTCGTTTCCTCGCCGATCCATCCCAGTCCGCGCACGGCCATGACTTTGCGGTTGATATCCGGCTGCTGAATTTCTTTTTTGAAAAGCTCGATTGTTTTAGGGCCTGAGATCAGAATCAACGCGCCCAGGCTTGCTTCGCGAACATCGCCGTATTCATCATTAAGATGTTTGCCGATCTGTTCTATCTCCGATTCGCCGCCGACTATAGCCAGCGTTCTTAAAGCTTCCGCCCGGACATGCCCGACCTCGTCTTCAGCCAATTTCAATAATACATCCACGGCCCTCCGGTCGGAGAATTTTGCCAATGTTTTGGCTACCGCGATTCGAATATCAGAATTGACCGATTCGGCTTGAGCTAAAATACTGTCAAATAATTCGGGCGATTTCAAAAACGACGATATTTCGATTAGCTGCATTTTGATCGGATCGGGACTGCTTTTCAAAGCGCTAATCATTTCATTCAATCCGGAATTACCGGCGACGCGTAACGCACCCTGCGCCAAATCGACTACTTCCTGATCAGGACAATCCAGAACCTGAATAAGGGCGGCGACGACCTCATCGCCCGTCCAAAATGCCATTTCGGACAAGACCGCTATTTTTACATCCAAATCGTCGCTGGCCGCCGCCTTGACCAAATAATTCGCGAATTTACCACCCGTCGCCTGGAATATGCTGTCGCGGTTGCCTGTACCGGCAAGTTTTAAAATAGTCGTAAGCACTACATTTCTTAATTCCGGATTGCCGCCTCGCAGAAGGTCCAATAGCTTATTGATGGCCTGGGGTGAGCGTGTTTTGCCTATCGCCTCAACGGCGGCATATTCTAAAATGATGTTATCGGAATCGAGGAGTTCAAATAAAACCGGCAGGGCGCGGGCGGAACCGATTTTGCCCAATGCCTCAATCGCCTGCGGACTGGAGTCGGGATGTGTCTTTATACATTCAATCAGGGGGTCCACCGCGTCCGAACTGACTATGTTTCCCAATGCTTCGGCCGCCGACCCGACGACATTTTCGTTGCGGTCATTAAGAAGATTAATCAACACGGGGATAAATTTCTGGTCATTGATCAGCGCCATGATATCAACAACGAATTTACGAACATCATGATCCGGGGACGAAGCTTCGGCGATCAACGCGCCAACCGCTGTTTCACCCATTTTCACCAGTACTTCCGCGACCAGATTGCGGACCGAAATGTCTGAATCATAAAGAAGCTTACATAATTCGGCCGCTTTTTCGGGATCAGGATTCGACGTGAGAGAAAATGCCGCTTCCTCACGTTCCATCCGATCAGGGTCTTTCAATTTGGCGACCGGGTCGGATAAACCGGCCATGTAATCGATCTTTTCTTTATTGGCGGCTGTCGAAGGAGTTGACATATTTTCCCCTGTTGACAATGTTAAAAACTCGTTAGGGCCTGGCTTTCATCGGGAAATATATCAAAAATATTGCTAAGTTGGGTAATGTCGAATATTTCCTTTACGTAAGGCGCGAGATTGGTTAATTTCATTGAACCCTGGGAATTGCGTACTTCTTTTAAAATCGAAACCAGCGCTCCCAATCCCGAACTGTTAATAAAATCGACCCGGTCAAGATTAAGGACCATCTTCTTGGTATTACCCGACAATACGTCTTTGGAAGCCTCTTTTAATGTCGAGGCGCTCGTTAAATCCAATCGCCCGTCGAGGCATAAAATAGTCACATCGCCTGCTATGCGTTTTTGGATATTCATAAATCCTCCAGGAATTTAGTGCTCATTTTATTTTTTCATTTATTTTCTTTGTATTAAACTCTACCCGAACCTCGAACTTATTATCGCCGATCGGTCTAAATTCAACCTTATCACAAAGTTCCTTTATTAACTTCAATCCTCTCCCTGACTCTCGTTCGGCTGAAGGAAACTGATCCCATTTGATCTCGTTATCGGCAAACCCCCTGCCATCATTTATTATAGTTGCAATAAAACCGTTCTCGGTGAAACAAGCCCTGACCTCGATTACCGCGCCGCGATTACTTTTATCGCCATAAAGATAGGCATTGTTGAATGCTTCGGATAAGACAATTCGAATTTTATAGCATATTCGTTCATCATCGGTAGCATTATTGGCCAGCACCTTGAAAATATCATCCGCGACCTTCACAGAATTAATTGAAACCGGAAAAATGATTTTTAAAGATTCATTCATCTTTTAATCTCTATCATTAAAAGTGTAGTGTCATCGACCCGGCTTATATCAAATGAATATTCTTTCAGCAGTTTTTTCAGATTTTCGACGAAATTGTCCCATCCGCTCTTCTGATAGCTGATAAAAAACTTTCTTGCTTTCTCCAGGCCCAGCATTTCGCCTTTGACATTAACACATTCGAAAATACCATCGGTGTAAAGGATCAGTCTGTCGCCGACTTTAATTTCGGTCTCCTTTTCGACATAATCCAGGCCGGAGAATTGGCCTATAAATGTGCCGCCGGTTTTAAGCATTTCGATATCATCGCCGCGAAAAAAATAACCCGGTGGGTGACCCGCGTTGACGAAGACAAGCCTGTGCCGATTCATATCGACCAGAGCGAAAAACATGGTCACGAACATACCGCCGACCTGTTCCATATCCCGGCACAAATGATTGTTTACCTTGGATGCCAGTTCGGCCAACGATGTCATCTTTTCCGCTTCCGCCCTTACATAAGCCCTTACGGAAGTCATGATAAGGGCGGCCGACATACCCTTGTTCGAGACATCAGCCACCACAATCAGATATTTTCCCTGACCGAGAACGATAATATCATAAAAATCGCCTCCAACCTGGCCGGCCTGGTCGTGATATGTATTGACCTCAAGATCATCAAAGACCGTCCTTTTTTGGGGCATTAGCGTGCTCTGCACATGCTCGGCAAGCTCCAATTCGTGTTCCAGCTTTTGCCTGGCAAGGTCGTCACGGTGAAGTTCGGCGTTCTGCACCGCCACCGCGGCGAAACTGCCCAGCATCTCCAGCGCCAGCTTATCTTCATCCGTGAATCCTTCGCTGTCTTCCTTGTTGGCTATCGAAATGAGGCCGATTATCTTTTGCTGTGTTATCATTGGGACTACAATTAACGAATTCATGTTAATTTCATGATTTCCAAGAAGATCGCGGGCATGAAAATTGAGTGCGTTCAATATCTGGGTTTCGCTCGTCCGTATAATACGGTCGATTACGGTTTCTCCCCCGTCCGATTTTATGCGTTCCACTATATTAAGAGACAAACCCCAACTGATCGATTTGGATTCGCCCTCAAAATCAAAAATAGTAACCTCGCCAACTTCGCCTTTGACAATTCTTAACCCGGTTTCTATGACCATTGGCAGGATTAAATTCAGATCCAAATAGGACGT
>CAZFSN010000037.1:0-9125 GCA_964521815.1 uncultured Ignavibacteria bacterium
AAAACGAATCTCGAGCCTGGCCCATTCCCAATGGTTACACCGCTTTCGATGCCGCTGGCGAGATTCATACCGATATCCAACGGGGATTTATCAAAGCCGAAACCGTGCATTTTGACGATATGAACACGTTTGGCGTTTGGAATGCCGCCAAAAAAGCCGGCAAGCTCCGCCTTGAGGGTAAAGACTACCTGATAAAGGACGGCGATGTGATTTTATTCAGATTTAACGTTTGATATATGCGCGGCGATTTTCCGTGGCGGCCTTACAAAACCAGTAGATTGCTCGGGTATATAGCTGTCTTCGGTTGATTCGAGACCCGAAATTCATTACATTAGGACCTATGATTATAGCCTCAATTTCAAATATTACGAAAACTTACCCGTCGATTACGGTTCTGGATAGCGTCCGTCTGGCTATCAAGAAAGGTGAGAAAATCGGGTTTGTGGGGGCCAACGGCACCGGCAAGACTACACTTCTGGAGATTATCTATGGCTTAATCGAGCCGGATTCGGGCAGTATCGATATTGTCAAGGGTTTGAATATCGGGTACTTGCCTCAATCGACAACCGATTCATTCGATAGCACAAGCACTGCCGGTTTAAGTGTTTTCGATTATATTAAAAGCGGTCTGGCTAAACTCGATGCCCTTAAAGACGAAATCGCCGAACTCGAGCAGAAAATGGCTCAAGGCGAGGTTAGCGACGCTATCAAGACGCGCTATAGCGAGGCTTTGCACTCTTTTCAGATGTCGGGCGGCTATAGTCTCGAATCGCGGGTCGAAAAAGTGGCCGCCGGACTTGGTTTTGTCAATGAGATGCTTGAAACGCCAGTGGATGTTCTATCGGGCGGTGAGAAAAACCGCGCCTCGTTAGCCCGGATACTGATAGCCAACCCTGACCTAATGCTTTTGGATGAGCCGTCCAACCATCTCGATATCGAGGGTATAGAATTTCTGGAAAATTATATCAGCTCATCTAATGCCGCCGCCATAATCGTCTCGCACGATCGGCGATTTCTGGACCGAACGGTCGGCAAAATATGGGAAATCTATGCCGGCAATATCAAAGTCTACCAGGGCAATTACAGCCGGTATCTCGATACCAAGCTGAAAAGCGAGGAACAGGAGATCAGGGCTTATCAAATGCAGCAAGAGTTTATCCGGCGCACCGAGAGATTTATCCAGAAAAATATCGCCGGCCAGAAAACCAAACAGGCGCAATCACGGCGCAAGATGCTGGCCCGGATCAAACGCAAGGAGAAACCTCACGGCGCGGATAAAAGTATCGGTATCAGGTTTTACGAGGCGGCCCGTTCCGACCGCATTGTCTGTAAGTTCGATGATATCAGGTTTAGCTATGATGATAAACCCATTCTGCAAAAAACCGATCTGACAATCGAGCGCGGCGACAGAATAGGCCTTCTGGGTAAAAACGGCTCCGGCAAGACTACTATTCTCGAACTGCTTTTACAGAACCTTCAGCCGGATGACGGCGAAATTACGCTGGGCAAGAAAATCCAAATCGGCTATTACCGTCAAACCCGCACCGAATTCGCGCCTGATGACCGGGTGATTGAAATTATAGCCCGAATTCTGCCTGATTATACTGAGGGCAAGCTACGCGACTTTTTAGGCGGGTTTTTGTTCAGGGGTGAGGACGTTTTCCGGCCGGTCGGGACTTTTTCCGGCGGTCAGCAAAGCCGTCTGGCTTTGGCGGTTTTGATGGCCGGTAATCCCAATTTCCTTGTCCTGGATGAACCGACCAACCATCTGGATATACCATCACGGGAAGCGCTGGAGGATGCCCTTGAGGATTACGGCGGGACTCTGTTAGTCGTATCGCACGACCGGTATTTTCTTGACAGTGTGGTGGATAGAATTTTCGCGTTGGAAAACGGCGTTATCAAAACCTATCTGGGAGATTACTCTTACTACGAATCAAAGAAACGGGAACTAAGCCAGCCAGTCGAGGTCAAAGAGAAGAAAGCCGATAAATCGAAATCATCTTTGAAACCCAAAAGCAAACGAATTAATCCTATTATCGTCAACAAAGTCAAAGATGAAATTATCGCTGTAGAAATGAAGCTGGAATCGGTTTATAATAAGCTTGAGTCGGCGGAATACGCCTCCGATTGGACAGCCCTTAAATCGCTTCAGGATGAACAGGACGAGCTGGAACAAGAATTGTTGATTTTATACGAAAAGCTTGATAATTTAACCGGTGATGTCCGGTAAATTTAAAATTAATCCGTCGCTGACAATTTTTCTCTGTTTTATATTATTTTATATATTATTACCCAACAATAATCAGGGCTATGATTCTTATAGCTATGCCATATCAATCAGGGACGGCCACGATCTGTTTCATCCACATCATCTGATCTACAATTTATTCGGGCTGTTAATTTATCACATTTTCAAGTTCACGGGCCTGGGTTGCATGAAAATTCTGTCGCTGATCAATTCGATTCTGGGCGCGTTGACTCTGCTATTTATATTTAAAATATTGCGCGAAAAAACCTCGGATTATTTAGCCGCCGTCGGCACTGTTATTTCCGGCCTTTTATTTTCATTCTGGTATTATTCCGCCTCCGTGGAGGTGAATATGCCGGCATTGCTTTGCGCTGTTATAGCGTTATATATCCTAATCAATAAGCCGCCAAACGGATTCAACTCAATAATTGCCTACATATTTATTTCGTTAGCCATCCTGTTTCATCAGATTATCGTGTTGGCAGTAATTCCAATACTAATTTATGATGCGAACCGCCGGAAATCTTACGCCGGGGCTATCAAATACGCTATTCCCGGTCTGGCGGCGGGATTTGTCATATACTTGTTAGTAGCCTTAAATCAAGCCGAGGTTAAAAGCCTAAGCGGAATATACAGATGGCTGACTTTCTATGGCCATCTTGGCGCCTGGGGAACTCTGGGTTTTTCTAATTTCAGCAACGCCGGCTGGGGCAAGATTAAGACTTTCTTTGGCGGCGATTTGATACGGGAAATATATTACGCCGGCAACTGGTCCGTTTCGATATTGCTTTATCTTATTGGCATTGCATTAGTCTGGATCGGCTTGACGTGGTTGTTTTTACTGACTCTGTATAAGCTTTTCAGGCAACCCGATAATTCGCGGCTGTTGCTTCTTGCATTAGTTATTATATTCAGCCTGTTTGCTTTCTGGTGGGCGCCCGCCGATGATGGCTTCTGGCTGTATCCCGTTATCTTGCTTATAATATTCATATTTTCTTACGATTTTCGCAAACCGATATTTACGATTATAACCTCAGTGATAGTTGTTCTTTTAGCGGTTATTAATATTTCCTGCGAATTTATACCGTCCTCCAATAGAAATAACTCGTATATTATTCAGGGTGTTGAGGCGTTTAAACGCTTGAATCTTGGCGAACATGATCTGGTCATCACCAATTACAGCCAGATACGTCTGGCTTATGAGTACTACACCGGAATACATGTGCCTACCACTTGTTTGATGTATCTAAACGCCGGCGATAAAGATCGGATTACAGCCGAATATATAGACCGAATACAGCAAGCTGTAAAGACCGGTAGAGTGATAATGTTTGAGGATGAGATCCATCCGGCCTCATATAGAGGCTACCTGTTTGAACGGTTCGAGCCGGATGAATACCGTAATGTTTACGACCAGTTTAAAAATAACCTGGCGGTCGTGGATTCCATATCGGTACATGGCCGAAAAACTTATCTTTATGAATTTGTCCTGATCGAATAGATTACATTAATTTAACTGAAAGGAAATCGCTATGAAACCAAGCAGAATAACCGCCGCGCTGGGTATAGTATTAATCGCGTTCGGTATATTGGGGATAGTTCAATCTCAACAAATGGCCGGATTGGTGCCGCTATTGATCGGCGGCGCGCTGGTCTTTCTGGCACTCAAACGGGGCCGGATAGCCACGCTGGTATTCGGGCATACCTGTATCGTCGTCGGCGCCTATCTGATTACCTGGGGCCTTCTACTTCTACCTTACTCCGAACCGAGAATGGCTCATGTTTTCGGACGGCCGCTTTTCTGGGGGATATTTTCGCTGATGGGCGGTGTGTGCGCCATATTCCACGGGTTTTGCCGATGTGTTACCAAACAGGTGGATCAGTTCGAGGGGATTTCATCACCGGGCGGTAATCCGATTTCAAAATAATCCGGCTACGGCATAATCCGTTCCGGTTGCTTAAATATTTATTGCGTCATTTTTGAATATCTTACGTATATGAGTGTAGACATAAGTGAGCGAATGGCTAAGTAGCTATTGGTAGATAGTGCGATAGCAGACCTTTAAATAAGGAGAAACAAAGTGGCCAGAAAATTATACAGATCACTGGATAACCGCAAGATCGCCGGTGTCTGCGGCGGTCTGGGTGACTACTTCAATATCGATCCCACCATTATCCGCTTGTTATGGGTATCGATGGTGTTAGCGGTCGGAACGGGTGTGCTGGCTTACATTTTAGCCTGGATAATAGTACCGCAAGAACCGGTGGCGGTGGTGGTTGAAGAAAATAGCCACGCTTAATACATAGTGTGCCGTTGAGCCTCCATATCTGGCACATATCGCCGGGTAAGGAGATATAGCCAGTTCCGCAGGGTCGTAGCCCGTAGGGCGTGACCCGGCGGCATAGAGGGCAAATCAGTGTCGGGTCACGGGCTTCGCCCTACGACCCGCCACAACTTGGATAAGAGTAGTCTTCTTAAGCTCGACCAACTTACCGAAATTTTCGGGGAAACTCCTCGTCAATATCATCCTTGACAATGCCTTAACATATCGTATTTTCACTCCGACAAATAAGAAGGCATTAGATTAAGGAATCTAACGCCGGAATGGAATGTATGGTTAAGTCTTTGGCAATGCAAAATATCCGCAATTTCTGCATAATCGCGCATATCGATCATGGCAAATCGACTCTGGCGGACAGATTTCTGGAACTGACCAAAACCATCGAATCGCGGCATATGCATAGACAGGTGCTCGATACGATGGACCTGGAAAAGGAACGCGGCATTACGATTAAATCGCACGCAATCCGGATGAATTATACCGCCCAAGACGGCCAAAACTATGTGCTCAACCTGATAGATACGCCCGGCCATGTGGATTTCACCTATGAAGTATCGCGGTCGCTGATGGCCTGCGAAGGGGCGCTTCTGGTGGTAGATGCCACCCAGGGTATCGAAGCCCAAACCATATCGAACCTGTATTTAGCGACAGAAGCCAACCTGACCATAATACCGGTTATCAACAAGATCGATCTGGCCTCCGCCGAGATTAACCGGGTAACCGATGATATCGTCAATCTGATCGGCTGCGAACGCGATGAGATACTGGCGGTATCGGCCAAAGCCGGCACCGGTGTCGAAGCCGTGTTGGAGGCGATTGTCAAGCGTATAAAGCCGCCTGTCGGCGATCCCGAGGCGCCGCCGCGAGCGCTGATTTTCGATTCGGCTTTCGATAATTATCGCGGCGCGGTCGCCTATGTGCGGGTGTTCGACGGCACATTCCGGAAACACGATTGGGCCAAGTTCTTCTCTCATAATAATGAATATGAAATTGATGAGTTGGGCTATCTGGTGCTTAAATATATTCCTCAACCCAAACTTTCCGCCGGCGCGGTCGGCTACATAATCGGCAATATCCGTCAAGTATCAGATACCCGGGTCGGCGATACGATAACGATTCGGAGAAGTCCAGCCGAAAAGCCGTTGCCGGGATTTAGGAAATCCAAGCCGATGGTGTTCGCAGGTATCTACCCCACCGTCGCCGAGAGCTTCGAGGAATTGCGGGATGCTATCGGCAAGCTTCAGCTCAACGATGCGTCCCTGATTTTCGAACCCGAGACATCCAGCGCTCTGGGGTTTGGTTTTCGATGCGGTTTTTTAGGGCTTCTGCACATGGAGATTATCCAGGAACGCTTAAGCCGCGAGTACGGCATACCAATTATCACCACCGTGCCGAGTGTGAAATATCGGGTTATACTTAAAAATGGTTCCATCGTTGAAGTGGATAATCCATCCAATATGCCCGACCCGGATAAAATCGATCGCATAGAGGAACCCTACATGCGGACATCGATAATAACACCCTCGGAGTATATCGGCAATCTCATGAAACTGTGTCTGGAACGGCGGGGGATTTATATCAATACCGAGTACATCGATCAGACCCGGGCTAACCTGCATTATAATCTGCCTCTGGCGGAAATAATTTTCGATTTCTTCGACCGGCTGAAAACCGTCTCGCGCGGCTACGCCTCGCTGGATTACGAGTTCAACGATTACAAGCAATCGAAATTAGCGCGCCTCGATATACTTCTAAACGGCGATCAGGTGGATGCCTTATCCGCTATCGTTCATCATGAAAAAGCCTATCCCTGGGGCCGGAAGCTATGCGAAAAACTTCGTAAATTAATCCCGCGTCAGATGTTCGAAGTTGTGATCCAGGCTTCGCTCGGCTCGAGAATAATCGCCCGCGAATCGATTAAGCCATTGCGTAAAAATGTAACCGCCAAATGCTACGGCGGCGATATTTCCCGCAAACGCAAACTTCTGGAACGCCAGAAAGAGGGCAAGAAACGGATGAAACAGGTCGGTTCGGTGGAAATACCGCAAGAGGCGTTTCTGGCAATTCTGCAGGTGGAACGATAATTTCTTTTCCTCGCGCCGTCAGGTCATAGGCCGAAAGCCGCAATTCGACAGAGTTAGCTAGCTATCATTTGTCTTTACTATCAGCAAAATGCACCGGGCTGAATTGCTGATTGACGTTATAACTTATCATCCCCGTCGTGTCGCCGGCATTGGATGGCCCCTGCGCCTGGTTCAAGCCGGGTCCGAGGCAATCGATTGTTTGGCCGATCAGCGATTGGTCATCGACAGTTTTCACCGCGAATTTCAGGGCTAATGTCGGTTCATCGAAATGCAAAAGGGGCGATTTATAGGGCGGGACCATTCTGGCAAAACCGATAAATGACTGGCTCGACCAACCCTTTGGATTTGGCGGTGCACCTTGCGGGGGAAGAAACGACTTCACATCCCACTCACTAAAGGGCGATAGTATCTCACCTTTATCAGCCGAAAGCAAACTTTCTATATAGCGATTATCTACGCCCAGGCTGATATGCGCATCGGCCATGTAGGTACTGGGTGAGGTTTGTATATAAACATCAATATCAAGCGGCGCGTTGATATTAGCCTCAATAGCGGTGCTATCGAGCTTGCCGAAATAGATATTCACCCAGCCATCGGTTTGGGCGAAACTTATAGACAGGGGAATCAATATAAAGAACATTGTAAATGCCGCCAGCCGATTGATATTCACCATTGCTCCTCTTTTATCAATCCATTATTACGATAAATCGTGAGATTATCCGTTCTCCTTAATCGTATTCAAGTTTGCAATATATATGTGGAACCGGACAAGACAAGGATTTTAAAATAAGAAAGCCCGGGAAAACCAAATTTCCCGGACCTGGATAGAAAAGTAAAACAGTTTATCCAATTTTACCGCTACTTTAAAAGCGTCATTTTCTTGATTTCGCTGTAATCATTGGCCTGCAGCTTGTAAAAATACATCCCCGATGGCCGATTGCCGGCATCCCAGATAATTCGATGCTGTCCCGCCGGTTGAACGCCTGTTTTAACAGTCTCGATTTTCCGACCCAGCAGATCGTAAATTTCGATCTTGACATTAGTTGGGTGTGACAAATTATAGCTTATCGACGTTTGAGCATTAAATGGGTTGGGACTGTTTTGATTAAGCGAAAAAGCGACCGGCTTTAAGTCATCCGTTTGTTCGACATCTGTTTCCAATCTCAATTCCATGTCCAGATACGTATAAGAGTCAATCGCTGTTTTCTTGCCGACTACTATTGTGTCCCGGTACGCGGGATGTGAAAATAAAATATCATAGTTGCCCGAACCGAGGCCTTCCAGCGCATAGCCGCCGTGATATTCGGAAATGTCGGAGATTTCCGTACCGATAGCTGAAACATGAACATTTTCCAGAGGAATAAATGATTCATCCGTTATCATCCCCAGGATTCCGGCTCTAAGCGGCTGCATCAAAGGATACAAATCCTGGCTGTTATCGCCTTCGATGTCCATCGGGATATCGCCGATGCCATCGCCGTTATTATCCGGGCCGGTGTAGTTAGACCAATAACTACCTTCGTTATACAAGAGTGAATACCACATATCATCATTAATTCCAAAATTCACGGCTTGTATCGTATCGCCGTTATTTTCAATGAAGTTATTTTGGTAAAATTCATTCTGCCCGCCGCCGCCTTCGCAAACGCCATGGAATATGCCATACCCGGTATTATGCAGCAATTCGTTTCTGGTGATCTGATTTCGATAGGACATTATCATCGAAATTCCGCAGTTGCCGTTGGAAATGCGGTTGTTCTCGATAACGTTAGCGTCATGATGATACATCATGTGCTCGAAATAGATCCCGTAACTGCCGGCGTTTTCTATTACGTTATTGACGAGGTTATTGCAGTAATTATCGTGTTCGCACAGTTCTATTTCTTCTCTTAAGCATATGCCAATAGCATTGGCTTCGAACCGGCAGCGGCCGATCATGTTAAAACTCCCGCCATAAATCTCGACACCCGTTAGAACATTCTGAAAGCGGCATAGGTCTACAGTACAATAGTCGGCGCAGCCGATTTCGACCCCGGCATCGGTCGTATCGGGTCCGCCATTGGCAATAGTGAATCCCGACACAAATACATGGTCCCCGCTGATTGATACGACATCACCATCGCCATTGCCGTTGATCATGGTGCTGTCGCGGCTTTGGCCTATCAGGAAAATGGCCCGATCGATCGTCACATTTTCGTTGTAGTTATCAGGCGCCACCTGAACGGTGTCGCCATCCGAGGCGTTATCAATCCCGGCTTGAATCGTTGGGTAATCTCCCGGTATGTTTATAATGGTTGCCGATACCTGCGGGGACATGATAATTACTATCAACATCGAACACATTAGCGCTTTTTTCATTGTGCTTCCTTTGTTTGAAAGTTTTAATTCATAAATTTTATCCAATAATATAAAAGGCGATCTTCCACATATAGATTAAAAATTAACAAA
>CAZFSN010000037.1:9225-19239 GCA_964521815.1 uncultured Ignavibacteria bacterium
TAACAGCATCTTTTTTGTTTGGCTGAAATCACCGGCTTGAATCCTGTAGAAATATATGCCGGATGAATTAGCCCCGGCATCCCAGCTAACCTGATGATATCCAGCCGGTTGATATTGGTTTATCAGTGTGGCCACTTGATAGCCAAGCAGGTTGTAAATGATAATTGTTACATAAGCATCCTCAGGCAATCCGTATTCGAATGAGGTGACAGCATTGAACGGGTTAGGGTAGTTTTGCTTTATACTGTACTCTTCCGGAATGGAAGATACGTCATCGATACCAACTGTCCTTTCAAGCGAGGTATCGACTGTGGTAGTAGCATTATGCGTGATTAAAACATCATAAACAATAATGGGGAAATAGTGCCAGCGCGCGAAACGGATATCGTGAAGCCCGCCCGGGATATTATCTATAACGTAATAGCCGAGCTCGTCCGTAATCGCGAAAAACGATGATTCAAGCACGCTGACCTCGACATCCTGCAGCGGATTTGATGATTGATCGGTTATCGTACCTGTCAGGCGGCCCCAATCGTACAACCTGACATTGAGCACGGTGGTTATACCGTGATGTACCGTAATACCCGTAATAGTCGTGTCGTTGTAATCGGGATGCGAAAACGCTAAGCTATACGTGCCTACATCAATATCATCGAAATAGTACTGGCCGGTTTCGCCGGTGGTGTCACTGATACCGGCATCCAGAATATCAACATGTACACCGGCAATAAAATTATCCGATCTATCCTTTATCACGCCATAGATATCGCCCCAGCCGAAAAGTTCGATATCGACACCGGTAGTATCGCCTAAAAAAACCATAACATCGGTAATGGCCGTGTCATTATAGTCCGGATGTGAAACCGTAAGATTCCAGGGGCCTATCGGAACGATATCTATAAAATAGTACCCCGTACTATCGGTTAAACCCAGAAAATCCGTACTGTCAACTACCACCAGAACATTCGGGACAGGCTCACCCGAACGGGCAGTTACCAGGCCATCGATACAACCCCAGGCGTAGCAGATAATGCTGCTGGTCGTAGTATCATTGCTGTTGTTCAACTCGGATTCCAGTGTTGTATAGGTTACAATATTATAAACCGCCGGCGTTGATGGTTCGAACTGGTCAGTAAACGTGATCGTATCTATACTACCGGCCGGCATATCCGTAACGTTGAAAGTATCAGCGAAAGCAGCTTCAGATGAATCCTGTAAATACGCCTCAAAAATGACATCGAATGACACCGTATCGATCTGATAGTTAGTTATTTCAACTATACAGTCATAGGCCAGATTACTGGCGACAGAATCGGTGGGATTTAAAACGGCCGTAACGCCGACATCGTTTTGAGGTATCCTAACCATCGCGACGTTGAGGGCAGTTGGGTTGAAAGCTACAACATTTATATTCGATATAGTCGTATCGTGATATAATTCAAGCTCGAAAGACAGATCATAATAACCGGGATGGATGTTATCTATATAATAACCGCCGTCGCTTTCGGTTATTGTGTTGGCGGTATCACTAATTAAATTATTTATAGCCGTCACATTAACACCGCTTAGGGGAATACTCGTTTCCGAATTAGTAATCGTTCCCGTAAGAAATCCGCTGGGATTTAATTCAATATTAAGGTTTGTAGTCTGTTCGGTTATGATTGTGATATCGGTAATCGATGTATCAATATAACTTGCGTGTGTTACCTGAATCGAATGCAAGCCGGGGTAGATATCTGGAATATTATATTCTCCATCCGTATCGGTAGAATCAGCAGTTAAGGTGGCAGTATCTATGATAAACGCTCCCCCAATCGGATTGCTATCAATATCGGTGACAATTCCCTCAAGCATACCGCCGCCCATAAAATGCAGAGGGCTGAAATACTGGGTAATCGGGTATTCAATCATGCCCGTTGAATCGCCACAATTAGGTAATTCTTGACGGGGATCTTCGCCAGAAGCAAAGGCCTCGACTGTCTGTCCTATAAGCGTTGAATCATTTACTGTTTTCACTGCCATTGTCATTACTCTATAAGGAGAATTAAAATGAAGTAAGGGTTCCGTTATATCTGTCCATCTTGCCAATCCGAGGAAAGTTTGACTCGACCATCCCTCCGGGTTAGGCGGTGAACCATGAGGGCCTGTAAAAACCGTATTGTCCCATTCGCTGAACGGATAAAATAATTGGGCTTCTGATTCGCTGAGCAGGCTATCTATGAAGCGATTGTCTGCACCAAGAGCGAGCCCTATGTAGGCCAAATAAGCGCTATCCGAGGTTTCGATATAAACATCAAGATTGACTCGCTCATTTATTTCAGCTTCAATTGGCCCACCGGATAAATTACCGAACCAGACATGCACCCATTGATCGCGATCGAGAATTTGGGGAGGATGCATATTGGAATCATATGATTTCAGAAAATCATCGATGTTATTATTATTTGTTGCCGGTTCACCCGCAAGCGCGAAAGCGGCAAACAGGCAGGTTAGAATTACGGCGAATCTCATGATATTTCCTTCTATTTAATCCCCTCGCATTAACGGGGTGTGATCAGACAATGAAAAATATTGATCCTGTAATAGAATATAAATTAACAAAAAATACTGTCAAGTCTTTAATTATTTAGTAAATCCCTCAAACTATCGCATATATCCGGTTTTAGGGATTAAATAACTTAACCACCCATTGGGTGGGATACCATTTATAAATTAACAATAAATACTGCCAAGCCCTAATATAAAAAGTGTTACCTATGTGCCCGGTCTATTATGTTACCTATGTGCGAGAATGTTCAAATCAATCGCCGTATGATAAAGATCGATATTCTCAATCAGAATCGGCGCTCGATCAATAGTAACGGTCGTAACGAAATAATAAAAACCCTCCGAGAAATATCGCCGCAATTTGCTCATAATGTAAAATATCTGGAATATAATTTCATTTTTAAATATTAGCAGATTTGTAACCGGCTCGTCAAGCCCCGAGTAGGCTTGACCTACGCCTGCTACCAAGATCTGATCCAAAATAAGTTAAAATAGTCGTCGGGTCAGGGGACCCGACAACACGGTAATATCATATTCTTAAGTAATTTTAAGTATAACTATCGTCTCTTCACCGTCATCCGTTAATTGGCCGGTTCGGCGAAATCCGAGGCTGGCATAAAGCTTATCGGCGATTATATTATCATGAGCGAATGAGGTCTGGATTTCGGGACAGTTGGGGTTGCTTTTCAGACGTTCGATTACCTCACTCATCGCCGCTTTTCCATAACCTTTACGCTGGTGACGGTGGTCAACCATCAAGCGATCTATATAACCGCGGGCGTTTGCTTCATCATACCAGTACATCACGAAACCGACTGTAGTATCATCAGCATAAATAGCCAGAGGAACGGAAACACCATCGGCTTTGGCCTCGGCCAGCGAAAACATATTGGAGGCTACCAACCGTTCCTGACCGGGTCCGAGTTCCAGAGCCAGGCATTCCCGGAAATTAGCCATGGTTATTTCGCGTAAGGTGGTTTTCATTTGATCCTGGTTTTATGCTCTTGCATTAGCATCGGGCTCATCAAGCCCCAAGTAGGCTTGACCTACGCCTTGACAGCTCACATCCTGTCCACTACATCCGCCAGCTTTTCGATAGCGATCAGGTACTTGTCGAACAGTATCTCCAGCGTAGCGGTCGATTCATTGACTTCGCCGCGTTTTAAGCGCCAGGCCTCATCTATGGCGGCCATATCGATATCGTAATCATCTTGAATCATTTTCAGCAAATCCGATTTGTTATCCGGCGGGGTCTTGCCGGCCAGAAACGCCATGCCCCGGCAGGCGGCCATAATCGAAGTCACCGAAGATGTAATCAGCGCGGTTATCGCCTCATGGTTTTCGGCGGCGGCCAGGTAGCCGCGTCGAAGCTGAACCAACTGGCTTTTGAACTGGGTCTCGCATTGATGGCGTAGATTGCCGGTTTCTATTTGGGCCTCAGCCAGCGGGTCGGTGCCGTGAAGCAGGATATGGTTTTGTTTCATGTCGGAAAATTCCAGAGGGAACGTATCCAGCGAGGAAGGGATATGCCCGCGCTTGAACACGAGAGGGATCGCCAGCCCGCTTTTTTTGAATTTGCGGCCGATATTGCCTATCATATTCAGGTCATTAGTCGTGACGTTTTCGAGGATTATAACGGTGTTAATATCCGAGGCGCCTTCTTTGAAACCATCAATGTCGCTTCCGGCAGATTGGGCGGCTGATCCGAATAATAACAACGAATGCAGTTTGTTGCCGAACGCTTCGATAAGCATTTTAGCGAATTTAGTGACCGCCTGACGGCTTTTATCGGGCAGATGATTCAGTTTATTTTCCATGACCAATTTCCTTTATTTTAAATTTTGCTTTAATTCTTTGATTTTATTAACGATCTGCGGTAATATCTCGCCGGATTTGCCGTGATATTTGATATCACATACATGAGACACCTCACTGGGTTCGAGATTGATCTCGACCACCAGCGCGCCGTTTTTCTTGGCCAGACCGGGTAATGACGCGGCCGGATAAACCGCGCCCGAGGTACCGATAGTGAAAAACAGTTCGGCATTGCCAGCGGCTCTGATTGAGTTGTCAATCGCGTCGGCGGGAAGCATCTCCCCAAACCAGACCACATCCGGGCGAAGTCGGCCGCCGCAGGCGCATCTGGGCGGGAAATCCGTAAACTCCTCGGCATAGTCAATCTGTCCGCAGTCCAAACATCGGTTGCGATGGATGTTGCCATGAAGCTCATAGATAACCGGCGACCCGGCATCCCTGTGAAGCCTGTCGACATTTTGCGTAATCAGCGTGAAATCATCATACAACGAGGCCATCTCCGCCAGCGCGTAATGGCCGGGATTGGGTTTGATCTTGCGAATGATGTCGCGTCGATAGTTGTACCACTCCCAGACCAGTTTGGGGTTGTTGTTGAACGCCTCGAACGTAGCCAGTTCCATCGGATTGAATTTTTTCCAGATACCATCGGCCCCGCGAAAAGTCGGTACGCCCGATTCGGCCGACACGCCCGCGCCGGTTAAGGCCGCAACTTTGGTACAGTTTTTCAAAGCCTCCAAAAAGCGATCCTCGAATTCGATAGTTGGCATATGATAATTATACTTTTAAAGGTGTGAATAGTCAAGCGCGAGGAGCCGATGAAAAAATAAAGCGACTGGCCGAAACCGGGCCTTTTTCCTGATTACATCCCGATTACCTCGATGAAATCTAAAAATCCAAATTTATTTCAATAATATCATTTTGCCCGTTTCTATCTGATTATTTATCCGTAGTTTGTAAAAATACATACCGGTGGAGAAATCAGTCGCGTTCCAATTTAATCTATGCCACCCGCTTGGTTGATTTTCATTAACCAGCGTTTGCAGTTTACCTCCCTTGATATCGAAGATTTCGATAAGTACATTTGATGTCACCGGCAAGTTGTATTCAATCGTCGTCGATGAGTTAAACGGATTTGGATAATTTCTCGATAATTCGTATTGATTAGCAACAGGATCATCCTCAATAGCGCTTGATTCAATTTGGATAAAATCGACATCATTGCGATAGAAATTGGGCACGCACAATATATTATCGCGCCGATTGATATAGATATCAGCCGGCCCATCATGGCCTGATGATACAGTTTGGGGCGGATGAGTAAACAATGTGTCATACCTGTGACAACTGTTCGATGACCATTCGGATGTATAAACACGGCCCTGGTCGTCCCGAGCCAGACCATCCCCAGCGTAGCCGTAAGTATTGACCACCAGAGACACACTTCCGTCCGTAAAATCTATCGCCAAAATAGGACTGGTGGTGGTATTCACGGAGATCACCAGTAGTCGATTATGAAGCGTATCGCAGAGCACGCCATTGGGCGCCGGCAACGGATCCACAAAAAGAGTGCAACTCAAGGCGCTCATATCGACTCGCCACAGTTTATTATCCCAGTAGTCCGACAAATAGATATACCCCCGATTGTCATAGTCAAGATCGTTCAATAAGCCGACACTGGGTATGGGCAAATAAAACAGCATCTCATCGGTATGCAAACTGTAGGCGACAAGCCCGATATAAGGCTCATCGTTTGAGGCTACAAACAGGGTATCGCGCTTGTTTAATAAACCGGCTATTCGGGTAAGAGTCGTATCGAAATAACTCTGGTTTCCGAATTCATCGATTTGCACGATATTGCCATCCCCGAAATTAGATACCAGATAACGATTATGTAGCGAATCGAAGACGACACTTTCCGGTTGATTTAAAAGAATCTGAGCCTGGATGACGGTTGTCACTAATAATGATGCTGATAATAGCAAAACCAATATCAACTTTTTCATTTAACCTCCAATACCTGGCGTGTTGTATCTTGTTGTTGTAATTGAAGTTATTTTATTAAGTCTCTTATTTCTATCTATCATCGAAAAATCCACAATATGTCAACCGGGCTTACATCTTTAAAACAATTGGCCCCACTTCGAAAACACAGCCTTATAATTAAGCTTTAGAATTAACAATCAATGACAGCAAAATATACAAAGCGGCTTTTTTACCTTGAAAACACTAATAAGGGAGTTATGTATAAATCCAATCCTGGCTCATTTCGCTATTTTCTAAACCAGAGAATTATGTTATTATATTTCCCATGACGTTCTTGAAAGCGATAACATCCAAACGTTACTTTGGCATAATCCCCGGATTAATCGCCCTGGTAATTTATCTGGCCACCACCTGCCGGTCGATCTGGATCGGCGATTCGGGGGAATTTTCGCTGGCTTTAAAAACCCTCGGCATTTGCCATCCCCCCGGCTATCCGCTGTTTACGCTTCTTGGCCGATTTTTTATTATGTTCATGCCGTTTATTCGAGTCACATTCGCCGCCAATATTTATAATGTACTAATCGCAGCAACTACAGCAACGGCGGTTTATTACTTATTCAAGAAGCATTTAAGCTCACCGGCCGCGGCTATTTTCGGCCTTCTCTGGGCATTTTCGCCTTTGTTCTGGGCGGAAACCGCCGGTGTGGAGGTATACCCTCTAAACATGCTATTGATCGTCTTGACCCTTCTGGCCGTCGAAAGCAATCACAATCGGAAATGGATTGTCACCGCATACCTATTCGGCCTGTCGCTGACTAATCACCCCACGGCGTTAGCCATATTACCCGCCTTGATCTACCTGTTTATTAAAGATAAAGCTTATAGGAATATTAAACTTTATCCATTCATCTTGGCCGCCATTGCTCTGGCCGGCAGCTTGTATATATATCTATTAATCCGCTCAGCCTGCGAACCGCTGGCCAATTGGGGCAATCCGCATACTATAAGATTACTTATCGATCACATGACCCTCGCTCAGTACAGCGGCTGGATAGAGCATTCCTGGGATAACATCGCCCTAAGTATTAAACTGGTTTACTGGTCGCTGCTTAAATCATGGGGATGGATCGGGCTGATTTTAACCATGGCAGGAGTCGTGATCGGTTTTGTCGCTTACCGGGCAAGGACTATTATCGCGCTTTCAATCCTGGCCGCGCTAATTCTGTTATCATCATCGCATCAAGCGCTAAATTATGAGCCGTTTTACCTTCCCGCCATGCTGGCCTGCTTGATATTAATCGGCAATGTGGCAGCCTGGCTTGAGATTAAGCTAAAATCCGGTATGGCGAAGTACGCAATATATGCTATAGGCATAGCCGCCTGCCTGGTTCTTTTGGTACACAATTATAGCCGGATGGATAAATCGGCTTACACCTTATCCGAAAATTATTCCCGACACCTTCTCGATACCGCCGGCGATGGGATTCTTTTGACCGCCGGTGATATCAATTCGTTCACTACCCTGTACCTTCGCTATGTGGAAAATTATAAGCCGCAGGCAGAGGTTTATGATCGATCGATTCGCCTGGCTGAGTTCTTGAAGCAAACCGAAAAGATGACCGGGAAAAAACAGCGCGACTACTATTCGGCCAGAGTTCATTTTATTCATAATTGCACCCGGCAAGTATTTTTGACCAAGAACCATTATATATATGAACCTGATTGGTTGAACATAAAAATCCCTCTATATTCTTTTGGATTATTATACGCGGTAAACCAGGAGCCGGATAGAAAACCGGAGATACTCAAATATCCGGCGGATTACGATCCCGGCGATGTGCTCTCCCGTCAACTTCTGGCCAATATCGATTTGGCCCGAGGCGAGAGCTATCTCAAGGAAAGCCCGGTCGACAGTTCAGCCGCCCTGGCCGCCTATAATCTGGCCTATTATCGCCTGGAAAACGAACCGAGGGCAATCGCCCTGAACAATCTCGGTATTTATTACCGAAGCGCCGGCTATCTTGATCTGGCTTATAAAACATATAATCTGGCCCTGACCAAGCCGATCATAACTCAATCGCTGAGACATGATATTCTGTACAATATTTCCAACACCTACAAGGATCGAGGCAACAATTATCTATCGGCCAAAGATTACGCTAAGGCCGCAACTTCTTTCATTGAGGCTTTGACATACGATCCTGACAATCTAAGCTTGATTTTAAATATCGGTTTGATTTATGGCACTTTGCTTGATGATACTACTCAAGCCTGCTATTATTTGCAAAAGTATTTCAGCCAAAAGCCGGATGACAAACGCGTGGAAGATTTAATGAAAAATCTTAAGTGCTCGCGGTAGATTTTGATATTACGACTATGATGACTTTAAATATCTGTTTTATAGAAAAGACTCCAAAATTATCGTTAAATCTAAATTTTAGTTTTTTAAAATTCCCTATAACGGATCATTGAAAAACTATCAAAATTGTCATTGCGAGGAACCCGAAGGGTGACGAAGCAATCTGGAATTCGCCGAGCAGTATACATCCAGATTGCACGGACGTGCCTTGACGGCTTCACCCCCGTAAAACGGGGGATTCGCAATGACATACATGTGGCTTTTTCAACACTCGCTTTCGCGGGTATGACATTATAAAAATGTATTTGAAAAAGCTAAATATAATACTTTTTTAAACGATCCCTATAGGCGTGGGTCAAGCAATCCAGCCATACTGCTATTTCCGCAGCTCATCCAGCTTCTTCATAAGTTTCTGCATGTCTTCCCAAGTTGGCCTTTTATATTGCGAGTTGCGCAGAAGCGCCGCCGGGTGATAGGTAACCATCAGCAACGTACCATGATAATCGAACCAGCGGTCGCGCATCTTGCCGAGAGTCATCT
This sequence comes from uncultured Ignavibacteria bacterium, assembly GCA_964521815.1. Taxonomy (GTDB): domain Bacteria; phylum Zixibacteria; class MSB-5A5; order UBA10806; family 4484-95; genus JAAEQD01. The sequence continues at coordinate 18,470 of CAZFSN010000037.1, forward strand.
CGGTTTGAAGTAGTCTCTGGGCGGCGATTCGGCCCAGACAGCAGATAATTTTCGGCTTAATCAGCTTGATTTGCTGGTGAAGATATGGTTCGCAGGTTTGCGCTTCATCCGGCTTGGGATCGCGATTATTCGGCGGGCGGCATTTTAGAATATTGGCGATAAACACATCATCCCGGGAAAGTTTCATCGCCGCTAAAATCTTGTCTAATAACTTACCGGCCCGGCCGACAAACGGTTCGCCCAGACGGTCTTCATCGGCACCGGGGGCTTCACCGACAAACATGATATCGGCGTTCGGATTGCCCACACCGAAAACGAACCGGGTGCGTGATTGCCCCAGCGCGCATTTCTGACAATCGCTGATAGCCGCATATAAATCATCGAGATTATCCGCCTCCTGAAAATTATCGATAGTGAGAACCTCGGCGGCAAAAACGGGCGGTTTAGTTATTGGCATATCCGAATCGAACGGCCTGTATAGCACCTGCTCGCCCATCTCGGCTTTTTGCTGAATATAGCGGTGTATCAATCCTTGAATATTTTCATGCATCACTTTTTCAATCGTTTAAGAATTACCGTTAATTCATCGAGGATTTTATCGGCCAGCTCGCGTTTGGGCATGATTTGCAAATCAATTGGCCGTTTACCTTTAACAAAAATCGTGGCCTTGTTAAAATCCGAACCGAATTCGGCGCCTTTGGTGGTCGGATTATTGGCAACTATCATATCAAGCTTCTTGTCGGCCATCTTCTGCCGGGCGGCCGATTCCA
>CAZFSN010000038.1:0-19083 GCA_964521815.1 uncultured Ignavibacteria bacterium
TCAATTGAAATTTATCGGAGATTTTACCCCAGACAAAGGTTTGCGAGAGAACATTAACAATCATCGGCAGGCTGGCGTACAAGGTTGTCTCGGTCACACTAAGTCCAAGAAAGAAACGCAGATAAATTGATAAATAGCTATAAAAAAGCCCCCGGCGAAACATCACCAGTATTTGGAATGACGAAATGTTTAAGAAAGTTTTGCCATCGGCGCCGGCTTTTATTGTCATCATTTTTTTATTTAAGTACTCCGTTTTTAAATTATATTCAGATTATAGGAATTTTATCATCATGTCAAATTATGTTTTAAGGAGATTTTTAAGCTAATTAAAGTTACCACTAATGTGAGGCAACGTATCTAAATCTAAAGTTACCTTTTTCAATGAGGCAACACGTGAGGCATGTATAAGGTAATGATATTATTAAACTTATATTGATAGTACTAATATATTTTTTACCGGTTTTAATGCCGATAATTAATCACTCCGTACCGAAGTAATAATTTATGAGGCTCACGAGAAGCCTCCGGAACTGCCGCAACTACCACCGGTCGAACCTGAAGAATTACTGGCGAAAGCGGAAAACAATCGGACAACATCACTTTGGCCGCATTTCGGGCAAAATATTGTAGTTTCATCCGAACCCGAACGCAAAAGTTCGAATTTTTCTTGGCAATTATTGCACTTATATTCAAATATTGGCATAAATAACTCCTATTTTATCGACAGCAGGAACCCCGCCGCCCCCAGGTAACCCATCGCGACCAATGGCTGGCACATTAACATTCACTGTGAACCGAAAGCGGAATATATTTGACTTAGGATATAACCGGCTATCACCCCCGTGATTGTGCCGATTAATACTCTTGGAATATTTCGTTTCAGCCGCGACATAGATCTCCGTTTTTTCTAATGCGAATAACGAACATAGAACACAATATGTTCCAGTTTTCGCCCAATGTCAATAGTCGGACGAATTGTTTTCAATATAACTTAATATATATAATCATGTGCCGATAAAACAGATGTTAAGGTGTTGAAATATATGACTGAAACAGCCAAAATTCTGTTAAAAAATGTACCTCTTTTTGCCGGTATTTCCGATGGCATTTTTAATTATTTGGGTAATGCCATTATCGAAAGGCATTTCCATGATGGGGAGATACTATTTTCCGAAGGCGATCCCGGGACCAGTTTTTTTGTAATTAAATCCGGCCGCGTGGAAATACTAAAAGGCGATCCGGCCGGCAATCAGCAAGTATGTCTGGCGACCAGGGGCCCGGGGGATTTTTTCGGCGAGATGTCTCTGCTTGAGAATTCGCCTCGTTTTGCCGCCGCCAAATCAGTCGGTGAATCCGTAGTCCTCGAACTTTCCCGCGATAATTTCAAAAACCTTATCACCAAAGACCCGTCAATCGCCATGGAAGTCATGGGCGTTTTATCATCCCGGCTGCGACAGGCCGATCTTCAGATGATACATGACCTTCAGGAGAAAAACGAACAACTCGAAAAATCGAATAAAAGATTGCTGCAAACAACAAATGAATTGGAAAAATCCAATCAGAGTTTACAATCGACCAATAAATTTTTAGAAAAGATAATATCCGCCTCCAAATTCTTCATGATCGTGACTGATAAACTTAACAGAATATTTATTTTTAATGAAGCCGCCAGAAATGTATTCGGACTGGCCTTCCATGAGGTAGCCGGAAAAGGCATAGACGCGGTGCTAAAGCCGGCCGGGCAGGATGAACTGCTGAAAGAGATCGAAAAAACTATGGCCGACGGCAGAACCTGGTCCGGCGATATATTGGCAACGACCGGCGACGGCAAGAAACTTTATGTCGAACTCGTCGGTGCCAAAGTTTTCGATGAAAAGGGGGAAGTTTTTGCCGCGTTGTATATGGGCCGGGATGTTTCCGAGGAAAAAAATATCGAACGTCAGATGATCATTCTGGAACGCATGGCCACCAGGGGAGAAATGGCCGCGGAAATAGCCCACGAACTGAATAACTATTTATCCATCGTCCTGGGCAACCTCGAACTTCTGCAGATGGAACTGGAGATGGGCAAAACCGATAAGGCCCCCAAAAAGATCAATTCCATGAAAAGCGGCCTGGATAAGATCACGCGTTTCACCGATGGTTTGATGATGTATTCGCGGCCATCGACCAATAAAGAAGAATTCGATCTGCACGCGTTTCTCGAAAGCGAATTGTATTTCATTAAAACCCAAAATCGGTTCGATAATGTCGATTTCGAAATGGACCTGGATACAAAACTGCCCCCGATTACGGCCGATAAAAGCCAGATACAGCAAGCTCTGCTGAATTTTTTAAATAATGCCGCCGATGCCACCGCCGGGAACATCGGCAGGCGCCTGATTACCATAATAACTTCATATATTAAGGAATCAGAATCGGTTTCAGTCGCTGTGAAAGATAACGGCGTCGGTTTGGATGAGGACAGTATCAATCGGGTCTTTAAACAGCATTTCACGACCAAAGAGCAAGGACATGGCTTTGGCCTGTTGGCGGTTAAACGCGTTATTAAGTGCCATGCCGGCAAAGTAATGGCCGAAAACAATCTCGATAGCGGGGCGAAATTCAGCATAATATTTCCGATTAAACAAGACGAAAATACTATCAATTTGATTTGATAATGGATATTCTATTTTTTCTCATATTAGGTCATCTGGCCGGTGATTATGGGCTGCAAACAGATAAAATGGCGGGCGGCAAAGGTAAATCGCTATCTATTTTGTCCTCACATGTTCTGGTATATGTCATCACGATCTGGGCGTTCTTTTGGTTTTATTCCCTATTATATCAGCCGGGACTCGCCTTAAAAACAGTAACGTTATTATCTCTGGCGGCGCTTTTTATTCTGCACTGGCTTCAGGATTTTCTTAAAAGCCGCCTTCGCAACTGTTCGAAACAGGTCTATTATTTGGACCAGGTTATGCATCTGGTAGTACTGTACATTTATCGAATATTTATTTATTAACGAAAATGACATGACAGACCAACCCTTCACATATATTAAGCCATATGTCCCCGATATATTAATCAAATCGAATTCACACAGTAATAACTCACGCGAAAATGTAGTCATAAGCGGCAGTCTGCTGTTCGCCGATTTATCGGGATTTACCGCTATGTCGGAAAAATTAGCAAGCTTAGGCCGTCTGGGCGGCGAAAAGCTCGCCAATATAATGAACGATTGCTTCAATAATCTGCTCGGCCTGATATTCGCGCTCGATGGTGATATCATCAAGTTTGGCGGGGATGCTTTTCTGGCGCTATTTCATGGCCAAGATGATGTTTTAAGGGCTTATCAGTGCGCGGCCAATTTAATTGCATGGATCGACCAAAACGGACGTATATCCACGCCGGTCGGCGATTTCACGCTGGGCATTCACACAGGTATCAGTGAAGGGGAAATATTCAATTTAATTCTGGGTAATAATCGTCGAGAGCACCTTTTCTGCGGTCTAACTGTTGAACAAGCGTATGCCGCGGCAGACGCGGCCAATCTTGGCGAACTGGCTTTGACTTCGGAAGCGGCCCAAAGGATAACCGATCTGAAAATCGAGAAAACTGAGGACGGTTTTTACCTGTGTAAAAATCTGGAAATTGCCGGCCGGCTTGAGCCATCTCGACGGATTGAATCAGCCGATACCGATGATATTACTTTTCTGCAAAATTTCATTATCAGCGGATTAGAATCTCAACTCCATTTTAATAATGGTGCTATCGAGGGTGAACATCGCGTGCTCACCAACCTGTTTATCGGTGTGAATTCACTTCGGAAAAACCTGGAAACAGATCTTGATAAGTCAGTCGGCGCGATCAACGATTATTTCGTTGCTATAAACGACATTATCCAAAAACATGGCGGCGCGTTCGCCCGTCTGGATTCAAGCGGCTCCTCGGAAAAAATGCTGATATTCTTTGGCGCGCCGATTAGTTCGGGCCGGGACGCCCGGAATTGCCTTAAAGCCGTCCTTGAAATCGAATCGATACTGCCGGAACTGAACAAGAATTTCGTTCAGCCGGTAGTCCATCGCTATGGAGTCAATACGGGCTTATGTTTTGTCGGTGATGTCGGCGGCGAAAGCCGTCGCGAATACACCGCTATGGGCGATGCTATCAATCTGGCGGCCAGGCTGATGTCGAAAGCCGGCTATGGCGAAATTCTCGTTGGCGAAGAAACACTCAAAATTTGCGGCGATGATTTTGTCACACGCGACGGCGGCCTGGTTAGTGTCAAGGGTAAAAAAGAACCGATCAGGCTTAATTATCTGGTAAAAGAAGTAGAAAAAGAAAGTTCACGGGAACTGATTATCGGTCGGGAAAAAGAACTGCAAGCCGCCGGTGTCTTTATCGAAAAAGTCAAAAACAATGTTCAATCGCTTCTGGTTATATCCGGCGAACCGGGCGCGGGTAAATCGCTTCTGTGTTCGAAAATCAAACGAATAGCCGCCAAAGCAGGGTTGAGCTGTATCGAAGGAGCCTGCTATAAGCACTCCGAAAAAACTCCGCTGGGTCCTCTCAAAGAAATACTGGCGGGACTTTTAAATCTCGATTCGCGCTCACCTCAAAAACAACGTCGCCTGGCCTTGAATGGACAAATGAAAGCGATCGGCGAGACCGAGTGGCTGCCTTTAATCGCCCCGCTTCTGGATTATTATCCGCCGGTGCCGCCGCAGTTGAAAAATTTGCCCGAGGATATAAAGAAAAAGAAAATACATGATATTTTAACGCGGCTTATCTGTGAGATAAATAAACATAAAAAATCGCTGGTCATTGTAGAAGATATTCAATGGATCGATGATTCATCTTATGAGATCAGCAAGGCCTTGATGGCCAGGCCGCACGCGCCGGGCTTGATGTTTATCAGTCGGCCGGGGAAAGTGTTCGATGAGATCAGCCGGATGCCTAAAGCCGAAGCTTTCGAATTAAAAGGCCTGTCGGCGGAAGATTCGCGGCGATTATTTTTAACGATATTGGATGGCATAGTTCCTGACGAGGAAATTATCCTTCAAGTGATTGAAAAATCGGGCGGCAATCCGTTCTATCTGGAAGAAATGGCCAAGGCATTCCGCGAACTGGGTTCACAAAATTTTTCAGCCGCGGATAATATCCCCAGCGGCATCGAATCGGTTATTACCGCCCGTATAGATAATCTTGGCGAGATGGTCAAGAAGACCGTCCGTACAGCCAGCGTCATCGGGCGAATATTCGCTCATGATGTCTTAAAAGCTATTTTCCCCGATAGACAACGATCAGCCAAATTAAGCCGGTATTTGGAGGAGCTGGCGCACCTTGATTTAACGCCGTTAGAACGAAAGCAGCCTATCCTGGAATATTTTTTCAAGCATATATTGACCCAGGAAGTAGCGTACAACGGTCTGTCTTTCTCAGCCCGAAAAGCCCTGCATCAGAAAACAGCCGAATATTACAGCCGCCGCAAAAGACTGGTCAAGCGCGAACCGGAAGTACCGGCCCGTCATTATCTGTCGGCGGAGATGCCGCGCGAAGCGCTGCCTTATCTTTACCTGGCCGGCCAAAAAGCCGCCGATGAATTCGCCAATAGTGAGGCGCTGGGTTTCTTTGAAAAAGTCATCGAGATCGCCGAAAGCCTGAACAGCCGCGAATACTTAATAAAAGCCCTTCAAAGCCGGGGCGAACTGGCTAAACATATAGGCGATTTAAAACTGGCTGAAGCTGATTATTTAAGGTTAAAAGATCTGTCGGCCGGCGATAGTATTCTGTTGGCGGCGGCTTTAAGCAAACTTTCAGAAATCTACCGGTTGACAGCTGAATACGAAAAGGCGGAGACGGCAATCGATGAACTCAACTATTTGCTGCCTGATGATATTCCAACGAAAGTATTCTGCCTGAATGGAAAAGCCGAGATTACCCGTCGCGGCGGCAAACTTCAAGCCTGCCGCGAACAACTGCTGGAAGCTCTCGACCTGTGCGAAAAACACGATGTGCCCGAACAACTAATCGCGACTATTTATAATAATCTTGGCATATGTCACTGGAGTCTGGGCAAGCTTAAGGAATCATCCGACTACTACAAATCGGCTCAGACGCTTTACCGAAGGTTGAAAGATTTAAGCGGTCAATCGAAAGTTACCAATAACCTCGGTATAATCAGCGATGAGCTGGGTAAATTGCATCAAGCGGCCCAATCGTATGAAAAAGCCGAGAAGATATTCAAACGTATCGGCGCCCTTCGCATGCAGGCTTTTGCCTGCGCCAATTGGGGAACGAATCTATCGGCCCGTGGATACTTGAATCAGGCGGAAGAGAAATTGCTCACCGCCCGTGAGATTTTCGATAAAATCGGCGATAGTCACGCGCTGGGTTATGCTATCGGCGATCTCGGTCTGGTATATTACCGCAAAGGAAATATCGAAAAGGCGATCGAATATTTCGGGGATGCCTTGAACCGCGCATACGCGCTTAAGGACGATGAATTCATACTGGAATCAAAAACCAGAATAGCCCGGCTGGACATAGTTCAGGGCTCTACTAATATCGAGAAAATTTCTGAATTAATCCAAGAAGCCAAAAAAGTGGGATCGGCGGAACTTGAAATAAAGACGTTGTTATTGAAAGCAGTCACGAGACTGACCGCGGTCAATGATTCCGATTTCAAACAAACGCTGACAGAAATAAAAAACATAGAGGAACTTAATAATTATCCCGAACTCGAGCTTGAATTGGCAAAAATCGAAATGATCGCTTATACGATGGGCGGGCAAAAACCGCAAGCCGCCAAAGTCCTCAATAGGGCCCTGAAAAAAGCGATAACCGGCGATCTGGCGGTGATGATATCCGAATTGTACGTTATGGGCCAGGGATGCGGGTTGATGGAATTTATACCTAAACGCGTCGCCGAAAAAATCCAGGTTTTCTATAATAGACTTCAAAATAACATCGATTCTTCGGATTTAGAAAAATTTAATGTTCACGCCCGGCGCCGGATTGAATTTGCCGCAAGTCTGGTAAAATCATACAATCATCAAAACCGACAAGGGCAACCTAAGCCTACAGAGTATATTTGACACAATCTGCTTCCAACAGTTAGCATAATTTCATTTAGTATATAAAGATTATAGCGGGGAAATCCCATACTCTAAGGGCTAATCCCTATAATGTTTGTTGACATTTATCTGAATATGTTTTTTTGTCATAAGACTATTTTGTTATCTATTAATAAGTTATGTGAATTTGTGCAAAATTGGTTCAGTTTATGCTTAATCAGTCAATGTCAAATAGGATTAAAGCAAGAAAGAAGACAATTTTAATACTTAACAACGAGGGAGGTTGTATGAGTAGAGAGCTAACGAGTTTAAAACGGGTGGGATTATTAGTTTTATTAACGGCTGTATTGACGATAGCCGGTTGTTCGGATAATTCGGTACTAGGGCCGGATCAAAATGATCCTGTTACTTTAAGCCGTGTAGCCCCAGGAATTACATTGCCCGATGCCGACCTCACTGTTGCCGAAACCGCTGTAGCGGTTAGCGCTCAGGATGGCGGTGTTGTTTCGATTAATACGGCCAGTTATGACCATTCGTTTATTGTTAAACCGGGCAGTATCAATAGCGATAAGGTCATCAGCGTTACGGTTAAAAAAGAGAAGGTTGGCAAAGAAGATGTCGTATCCTTCGAATTTGGCCCTGATGGCCTGGTCTTCAGTGAAGCTTCCAAGCTTGAATTTCAAATGGCCGAATTAAACGCCGGCGCCAGATCCGGGAGACTCTATTATTTCGATCCGAAAGTAAAGGATTGGGTACTCCAGGCTGAACAAGCCGTTGTCAACGGCGTAGTGACCTTTGATATTTATCACTTCAGTAAGTACGCGATAAGCGATTAATATTAACCTCAAACAAACAGCGCGAAGCCCCGCTTACCGGGGCTTTTTTATTGCGCACTCCCGCCGGGGCGCAACAAAAAAGGCTGTTGATTTGATTTGTCAACAGCCTTGTGCGGCTTAGCGGCCGCCTGTAATATGAATATATCTAAAAGATTTTAATACCGTCTCGAACCGCCTCTGGAACCGCCCCGATTGAAATCTCTTCTGGGCTTATTCTCACGCGGCTGGGCTTCATCGACTTTCAACGTCCGCTCTTTGAATTCCGTGCCGTTTAAGGCTTCCTTGGCATTTTCAGCCTCTGAAGACGATGACATCTCGACAAAACCAAAGCCCTTACCTTCAATTATCTTGGCCTCTACGACCGTACCATGATTAGCGAACAAATCGCTCAACTCTTCATTGGTAACACTGTAGCTAAGGTTTCCTACGTATAATTTGCTACCTTGCATTTCTTCCTTCTCATTCTTTTCTTTGTTCAATAGCTATTCTTTGAGAGATCGGAACAAGATAGCTATTCTCTTTCGCGAATAAAATTAAACAAAGACATAATTAACAAAAGCTAAAATTTATATTTCTTGTTCCTGAAATTGTCTTTCGCGCCGTACCTCCTGTTTTCTTATTTAACCGCTATCATATCATTTCGGTTAATTTCGTTAATTAATAAGTAATAACTATTAAAAAAGCAAGAAGTTTCGCATACATAAAATGGATTTACCGGTGGCTTAAATAAAACGCGGAATAAATATTAATAGTGCTTTCAAGATTTCTTTTCGGGGGCGCCAATCAAACTGTGATAATACCGCAGACTTGCCAGCATAAGTCCCAGTCCGATAGCGACATAGACAGGAATAATATAAATTTTCGAAACCGGCAGATGCCGCATCATATACCCCATCAGGATCATCACCGGGATTATTACATAACTTCGAGTATTCTGAAAGGCGAAAACGCAGACTTTATCCTTGGCCGGAGCTTGAGCGTAAATCCTTATCAGGTTTGCCTGGGCCAGTTTATCAAAACCCAGCCAATAGACTATCGCGCCGCCAATTAGGCCCAGACCCAGTGAATAAAGACCATTTTTCCCCGAAACTAGAAGCCATCTCGCCGCCATCAGAACAAGGACTATGCCAACCACCGTCCAGACAAAACCGGCTAATAAAACGAGGGTCTTTCTTTTTGCCGATGGCGCGTTCACAGGGAACAATAAAACACCAAATCCTCCGGGATTGTCAATTGAATAATTGACAAAAAATGTCAGCCACTATCGAGGTCTGGTAATGCCGGCATGAAGTAATTTCATCACTTTTACTTCATATCCCGCTTAATTTTCCGATAAAGTAACTGAGGCGTCACGCGGACCCGGTCGTGTATTTGGCGGGATTATATTGCGAATAAAGGAGTAAGCTTATTACATGTATTTATTTCACCCGATGATAGTCCATTTCGCGGTTGCTTTTTTTGTCGCGGCTATGGCAACTGAAGCGCTATTTATTCTTTCCGGCAAACGGTTTTGGGGACTGGTGACCAAGTATCATATCCTGCTGGCGGCGGTTTCGGCGCTGGCCGCGGTGATTACCGGGTTTATCGACTATGGCTATATCTGGATGTCGGAGCCGGGTTTTCGCTATTTGCGGGCGCATATGATACTTGGTTTCATCGTGTTTTTCATCATTCAATTTATGGCTAATTATCGTTTATACATGCATAAGATTTTACCTGAAAAAATGCGCCTGGGTTACCTGATTATGGGCGGTCTGAGTCTTGGCCTGATTTTTGGCGCGGCTGTTATTGGCAAGACGGCCGTCTATGACCAGGGGACCGGCGTGCGGGCCGCTATGATGAAGTTTACCCAGACTGAAGAATATTTGAAAAAGCTTTATGGCCTGGAAAATCTGCCCGCTCCCGGTGCGGCTGATTCACTATTAGCTCTCGAATTCATGCCTCATTTCGATGACAGCCTGGCTATAAAATCAGACACGCTGGCGCAAGCAGAACCCGAACATCAGGAAGGTGAACTCGAAACGTTGCCTGATGCGCACGAGCATCATTGATTTAATACTCCTTGCAATCAGCATAATGATATCGCCTATTATCAATTAAATAAAAAATATTTTTACTGGACTTCCGCTTTAGACCTTTATTATTTTGACTAACGCGGATTTGAAATTAACCGAATTATAAGTATAAATAAAAAATGAAACAAATAGCGGAAACGAGCGATGGAAAAAACAAGGACTATCAGTTTTAAAAATTTCAAACTGACAATCAGGCCGGGCAACAAACCCGACTCGATTTTAGTTGCTTTCGATGGCGGCCAGGAGGTTGACGGCTCCGGCTGGGAAAGCTCCGCCGGCGACCGAAAGAAGCTGGAAGGTGATTTTAAGTTCATGTTCAATCCTTTCGAGGCGCCATCCCTGAAAAAGGGTGAATATGTTCTGCATTTCAAATTCCCTGAAAAAGAACAAAAATTCTTTGACTGGGTAGAAAAACAAAAGAAAATGTTGTTCGGCATTGAAGACGATAAATAAAGCGATTTAATTAGACTGCCCTGTTTGTGTTAGAGAGGCAAATAACCGACTTAAGGAATATCATGGAAAAACTAAAACAAGAAACCGAAAAGGTTGCCACAGTCGATATAAACAAGCTGACCGGCGAACCGATTTCGATATTGCCCGTTAAAAGCACTGTAGTATTTCCTCATCTGGTGATTCCGCTAATGGTGGCCGAAGCCAAATATACCAAACTTGTCGATGAGACCCTGATGGCGGGCAAGCCGCTGGGCGTGTTCACGCAGAAAGATCCGGAATTGGAACAGCCCGGTATCGATGATATATACTCAGTCGGTACGGCCAGCCATATATTGAAAATGCTGCGTTTCCCCGATGGCTCCGTGCGATTTTTGGTGCAAGGCCTGGCCCGGATAAAAATAAAAAAAATTATCGAAACCGAACCATTTTGGAAAGCCGAGATAAAAGCCCCGGAAGAGAGAATAATATCATCCATAGAATCCGAGGCGCTGGTCAGGACAATACTCGAACAACTGGCCAAGGTAACCAAGCTGGCCCCGTATCTGCCGGATGACCTGCAGGTCTCGGCCTACAATACGGCTGATCCATCCAAACTGGCCGATTTGATCGCCTCTAACCTTAATATCAGTATACATGAAAAACAGGAAGTACTGGAAGTTTTCGATATAAAAGAGCGGCTTCATAAAGTTATTTTAATGATCAATAAAGAACTTCAGGTGCTGGAGATGTCGCGCAAAATTCAGTCGGAGGCCGCCTCCGAGATGGGTAAATCGCAGCGCGAATATATCCTGCGCGAACAGCTAAAGGCGATCCAGAAAGAACTTGGCGAAACCGATGACCGAACTATGGAAGTCGAGGAGATCAAGGGCAAAATCGAAGCCGCCAAAATGCCGGATGAAGCCAGAGAAGCGGCTGAAAAGGAATTGGACCGCCTGTCAAAAATGAATCCTTCAGCGGCTGAATATACTGTCAGCCGAACTTATCTCGATTGGCTGGTCACCCTGCCCTGGTCGGTCAGCACCGATGATATACTCGATATCAAAGCCGCCCAGAAAATACTCGATGAGGATCATTACGACCTGGAGAAGGTCAAGGAGAGAATCGTAGAATTTTTAGCTGTCAGGAAACTTAAACCCGATCTTAAAGGACCTATCCTATGTTTCGTGGGGCCTCCCGGCGTGGGAAAGACCTCGCTGGGTATGTCAATCGCCCGTTCTATGGGGCGCAAATTTTTCCGGATGTCTCTCGGCGGAGTCAGGGATGAAGCCGAAATCAGGGGTCATCGCCGAACTTATATCGGGGCTTTGCCGGGGCGGGTTATTCAGGGTCTGCGTAAAGCCGGTTCCAACAACCCGGTGTTCATGCTCGATGAGGTCGACAAAATCGGCCAGGATTTTCGCGGCGACCCGGCCTCGGCGCTTCTGGAGGTGTTAGACCCGGAGCAGAATTACAGCTTCGCCGATCATTATCTCGATGTCAATTTCGATCTGACCAAGGTGATGTTCATAACCACCGCTAATATTCTCGAAACCATACCGGCGGTCCTTCTAGACCGCATGGAAGTTATCACCCTGCCGGGCTATACCGACCTGGAAAAACTTCATATAGCCAAAAAATACCTGATCCCTCGTAATCTTGTGGATCACGGCTTGAAAACCAGCAATCTTGTTTTTACCGATATCTCGATCAAACACGTTATCGCCGATTACACTCGCGAATCCGGCCTGCGTAATCTGCATCGCGAATTGGGCACTATCTGCCGAAAGGTAGCCAAGAAAGTTGCCGCCGAGGAAACCGCGCTGGTGAAAGTCAATCCCGCCCAGGTAGAGGAATTCCTCGGGCCGGCCAAGTTTTTTCAGGATTTCGCCACGAAGACCCCGCGTGTCGGCGTAGTTACGGCTTTGGCCTGGACCTCGACCGGCGGCGATATCATGTTTGTCGAGGCGACAGCTATGACCGGCAAAAAAGAACTCACTCTCACCGGTCAGCTGGGTAACGTGATGAAAGAATCGGTGATGACCGCGCTGTCGTATTTGCGATCGATCTCCGATAAGCTCGGTATCGATCAATCATATTTCACCGACCATGACTTTCATATTCACGTCCCGGCCGGCGCTACGCCCAAGGATGGCCCATCCGCCGGCGTTACGATGTTCACGGCGCTGGCGTCTTTAGCCTGCAATAAGCCGGTGGCCAGCTACCTGGCCATGACCGGCGAGATTACCTTGCGCGGCGAGGTCTTGCCGATTGGCGGGCTGAAACAGAAAGCGTTGGCCGCTTACAGGGCTGGAATCAAGACTATTCTCTTCCCGAAAAAGAATGAAAAAGATTTGATCGATATTCCCAAGGAAATTAAATCCAAAATCAAATTCATCCCGGTCGAAACTGTCGAGGATGTTCTGGAAAACGCGCTGGGTATTAAATTTTCGGATGGTTCCTGTATTAAGAAAAAATCAACCAAGAAAACAGCTTCAAAAACCAAGACAAAAAGAAAATAGAGCTATATCATAAAAAATAACAAATGATAAGGGGGTGTCAGGCTGAACACCCCCTTTAAAAATTTATTACACGGGCAATATCACTCAAAGAGTCGCGGCCCCAAAACCGTTAAGATTGGCTGGCTGGTTATTTCTTGCCACGCAAAATTACTTCGCTATCGATCCACCGTTCTGGTCTCCGGCTGTCAGCGGCTGGCAATCGCCGTATCTCGGTGCGTCACCGGTATCGCGGAAAAAGTTGACCATGTAAGTGACATCCGGGCCCGTTAATACGCAATCGCCGTTGGCGTCGCCCGAAAGACGCGGATTTGGCGCTGGATTAGCTCCTCTGAAATACTGAACCAGGTAAGTGACATCCGAACCGATAACACGGCCATCCCCGTTGGCATCGCCGGATAAAAACGAATAATCAAAGTCGATACTGAATTCGGCGCTGGTCTGAGCGCCCGGAATATCGGTTACTGCTACGGTGAATGTAATTAAATTGCCGAAAATCGGAGTCCCTGAAATTAATCCGGTCGTCGCGAGTGTCAGGCCGGTGCCTTCCAGATCGTTATTCAAATCGCTATAAGAAAGCGTGCCGGTTCCGCCCTCGGCTTCCAACTGAAATGAATAAACCTGACCGACAAAGCCATTCGGCAATGATTCCGTGATGATTTGAGGGGCGGGATTTAGGGTGAAATTCAACTGCCGCTGGTCGGAAGCTCCAATAACGTCATGGACAATCGCGGTGAAAGCGACCGGCCCGGTAGATGCCGGCAGGCCGACTACCAGACCGCCATCGGAAACAGTCAAACCGAAATCGCCCAGATCATCATTTAAGTCGGACCAGATTTTATCGCCGGTGCCACCGGTTGAGGTGAGTTGCTGAGAATACTGAACACCTATGGTCCAGTCGGGCAAGGATTCCGTAGTTATCTGCAAACCGGGGTTGATTGTAAAGTCAAATGCTTCGGTATCAGAAGCCCCGGGTTCGTCCTCGACATAAGCCGTAAACGTGATTGGCCCCGGTGATGCCGGCGTTCCCGAAACGAGTCCGCCGCTAGATAAAGCTAAGCCTGTACCTGCTAAATCGCCATTAAAATCCGACCAGGTTTTATTTCCGGTACCGCCGGAAGCCGTTAACTGTTGCGAATAAGAATAGCCCTGAGTCCAATCCGGCAAATCTGTGGAGGTAATTACAGGAGCGGCATTTATAGTAAAATCAAATTGCCTGTTATCATAACTGCTGGATTGATCCTCGACATGAGCCGTGAAACTGATTGGCCCGGATGTCGTAGGCGTGCCTGATAATAAACCGACTGAAGATAAATTCAGACCGGTGCCTGTCAGGTTGCCGCCGGCGTCGCTCCAGGTTAAATCACCTATTCCGCCAAGCACTTCCAGTTGTTGTAAATAGGGTATGCTTATCGTCCAGTCGGGCAAAGAGGTAGTGATAATTTCCAGTGATTGTCTGGTATAGGGGAAATCGATTAAATCGATCCAGCCGCAATCGCTTCCGTTGCTAACCGAATAATCTTTTTCATATTCCCATTTAAAAGTGTGTGTTCCCGCGGAAACCGGATATCTGGCAAAAGCCCAGCCAACTTCGCCGGACCATTCACTTTGCATATTGCTGTCTATATAGAACCTTAAAAAGTCATAGGTAGCCTCGGATGATACCTTATAATAAAATGAGATGGTATCCGCGTCAGTCACATCATATTGCAAGGAAATAACCGAACTCTGGCTATGCCCGATTGCTCCGGACTTGCCGCAATAATTACCCTCGTAAGCGCCGCTGGAAGTGATCACCCAGCCGGCATCACCATCCATTGCCCAGGGGAATGTCAGGAAATTGCCGGTTTCGAAATCCTCGACATGAACATTGGCCACGACAGTGAAAAAGACGCTGTCGGCATAACCATCCGCGGCCGTTATATCCAGCCTGAAATCAATCGAATGGGCTTCCGGGCAGGCGGCAGATACGTAAAATTTATAATCAGTGTACGATGAGCCGGTTCCGCCTAATGCCGTGATCGTCGGATAGGCAGATGTTGATTGCGTGACAACGGCATATTCATCTACGGTTGAAAGCACAGCGTTGACGCTCGTAGCATTGCCCGCGCCATTGTTTATAAGCGTAATATTCATCGAAACCGTATCAGCCGGCATCACGGAGCCGGCGTTGTGGGATAAAAATTGTAATACCGGATCATCGGACATCGGTTGAAGCTGAACATCCACGACCGTGGCATTCCTGAATGTCGCGTTAATATTATTCACTGTTTGGGTGATATAACCCGGGGCGGTGAATCTTAAACTATAAGTGCCGGGAGCTATCATGCGATGGTAGTCGCCCACATCGGGATCGGTGTATACCTCCGAGCTATCGGCATCATGATCAACCACTGATATCGTAGCCGCCACCGGCAAGCCGGTCTGAGCATCGGTGACCAGCCCTCTGATACCGTAAAACGCCTGTTCGATATAAGTAAGAAAAGCCGCCCGGTTGTAATTCCAGTGAGCTATCAATTGGCTTTCCGGCAGAAGCATCGTGTTGGATAACTCGATTGTCGTTTCGCGTCCACCCTTCCAGTAAGTTATATAATCCTGACGTCCCCCGGCCACTTCGTACCAGTCATAACCGTTGGTAATACCGTTATTGCGATAAGTCATGTACCCTGATGGGCTATTAGCCTGAGCCGAATCGGCGTATTCGCGCGATATTGAAATAAACCAATCGTCATCCGCGTGACGTCTCGACCAGGTATCCCACGGGTAATTGACTACTTCCACGCCGCCGTGGAAATTCGCCGAAATCGTGAACGAGTGCTCATCGAAGAAATCCATCATAGCGATTGTTTCCGGCTGCCAGGGACCGGTGGGATGCTGCCCGTCTTCGGGATCAGGGAAATTCCTATTGATATCATAACCATCGGCATTAGATCGAGTCGCGCCATTGACAGTATTATTACCACCGGCGTAAGTGCCATCAGGATTAGCTAATGGATTGATCCAGATCTCGGAATTATCAAGCATATAAGTTATTTGCGGATCGGTGCCGTAATTCGAAAGCAGGTAGTCGATCAAGTGAAGCATAAGAATATAGCCCGTCGTCTCATTGCCATGCATAGTCGATGAGTACATTATCTCAGGTTCGTTTTCTTCGACATCGACATCAGCGGATAATTTGGCGAATAATATCTGCCGTCCCTGTACCGAATAGCCGATATTTTCGACCTGGCACAATTCGGGGTAATTCGTTTCGAACTCATACATAAGAGTTAAATAATCCGGATACGTCGGATATGAATCCCAGTCGAGGATAGCGTCTTTGCTTTCGGCCATGCGCACGGTAGTTAAGGTACTGGGATGAGGCAGAACCTCATAACTGATATTTTTAGCTTTGAAATCGACTAATTCCCGATCACTGGCGAAAGCAAATACCGTATCGTCTTTGACATTGGCGATTGAAATGATCCGTGAAAGCTCATCAAGCTGTTTGCGCGTATCATATTTGAATTTAAAATAAGTTTCTTTGGCTGTAGCCTGTGAAGCAACGGCGAAAATTAGAATTAAAATCAATAAAAAATTAATAAACCTGGGCATGATACCTCCAACCCTTAGTCATATTTTTTACTATCTCCCCTCATGCCCGTAGAAGTATTCTACAAACATTTTCAATATACAATAAATCCGGCAATCAACAAGGACTTTTCTAGAGCCGGGATATTTCTTTAACAGTATATCGGTATTTAAGTTATAGAAATCATTTTGAACTGCCAAAGAATGATAATATTTGGCGGAAATCCGGCAAATAGCAAAAGCGATTGCCTTTTAGTCGGTTATTAATGCCCGCGGCGGCAATCGCTTCTACCCAATCGCTTATGGTTTGTAGGCTATTTTCTCATAAGCGCGTAGTATAGTATTTGTTCCATTTATTTATCTTTTTCTGATTATCACATCGCCATTGACGGTCGCGATTCTGATTTTATTGCGGCCGTCTTTGATTGTACCTTTGCCCTCGATAAATTTTCTGGCAGTCCCCCAATCGTATTGCCATTCATCCGATTCGCTTATTTTAAGATCGAAATCGCTATCAATTTTATAATCCCGGCGGCTATTTTTGGTATAAGCCAATTTGATATCGAAATCGGCCGAAAAATCAGCCGGTAAGGTGAGCTCTATTTCGCCGCCGTTGGAGCGCAACTCGATATCGCGCTTCTGGCCTTTCTCCTCACCAATAACCGTGACCGTGACATCGCCGCCATTAGTGCCAACATCCACCCAGCCATCGATTTGCCCGATATAGATATTACCGCCGTTGGTAGATGCCTGGACGAATTTCCCGGCCGATTTTATTTCGATATCCCCGCCGTTGGTATGAAGATCGGCGCCCAGTGGAGCGTTATCGACATCTATATCCCCGCCCATGGTGCTGATCCGTATCACCTCGGCCGGCTTTTGCGCGGTAAAATCGTCATCATTTTCATAAGACACCCGGCCGCCGTTGGTCGTACATTCGAAATCTCCCGCTACGTTGCGGATATTCACGTTGCCGCCATTGGTATGCGCTTCGCCGTTAATCTCCGAATCAATGCAAGTAATCCTGCCTCCATTCGTTTTTAGATCGGCTTCGCCGAAAAGATTATGGCAGTCAATATTTCCTCCGTTAGTTCTAAAACGGATATCTCCCTTAAGGGCCGTCAGTTCAAGGTCGCCGCCATGAGTTGTGCCAAACAACTTGCCTTCGACATTTTCCACCGATATATCGCCGCCGTTGGTTTCCATATCTAAATCGAACTTTTTGGGTATTTGAATTTCAAACTCAATATGGCTGCTTCTGCTTCTCCACCTGTGATCGAAATGAGAGGTTATTTCCAGGCCGGTCGCTTTTTCATCGAATTCGACAATACAATCTTCATAGTCCGGGCCTGATAGATAAGCCTTGACCGAAATTTTGTTATCATCCCAGCCCTTGATATCTATTGACCCGCCTGTGTTTAAATCGATCTCCAGAAGTTCGCCGGGAGAAACGTCGAACTCCTTTTCTATTCGCTCGCCGGCAAATACCTGGCAAGCTCCCAAAGCAATTGCGGCTATGGCAATCAATATATGTTTCATTCTATTATCCTCCGTGATAAGGTCCTTAAATATCGTACGGTCAATTAGATATACGGCAAAAAGCCAAAAAGGTTACGTTTTTAGGCGGTTCGCTTAAGCTGAATTAAAATTCCCTATTGACGAAAGCTGCTGGAATTCCTATGCTGAAAAAGTCGAAAAGGATATTAATGGAGAATGCTATGAAATATAACATTCGAGCGCTTACAATGACCGATTATGATAATCTGATCCGGCTCTGGCAACTAACCAAACTGCCATGCCGCCCCAAAGGACGGGATTCGCGAGAGGCTATCGCCAAAGAAATGCAACGGACTGAGACCTGTTTTCTGGGGATGTTCGATAACGACAAGCTTATCGCCGCCGTGCTGGGTACCTCGGATGGCCGTAAGGGTTGGATTAATCGATTAGCGGTCGATCCGAAATACAGACGGCAAGGGTTAGGAGAAAAGCTTATTAAAGAATGCGAGGCTTTTTTAGGGAAGCTGGGTATCAAAGTATTAGCCGCCTTAATCGAAGGCGATAATCAGCCATCGTTCGCCATATTTAAAAAAGCAGGCTACAAATTCTTTAACGATATAGCTTATTATTCCAAACGTTCTTCGCCGGATGATTGATTACGGCTTAAATTCGGTTCGATTTACTGTACTACAATACAGGCCTTTCCTGGAAAATTTGATGTGATTTTTTGTAAGTTTGTGTATAATGCATAGTTAATATTTTTACTAAGTGGAAATCAGGTATTTAAAAAACGGGGCAACTTTTTAGCAATTTCGGGTAGGTCTGGTTCTGACCGGAGGGAAAAAATTCGACATTCTTTATTTTGATAGATCATTTGCTAAGAGCAAGAGAGGTACTTTGATGCGAAAAGTGTCGGGTTTCTTCGTTCGCTTCTCTCACTTCGGAACCCGACCTACAATTTAATAAAAAAAACCTAACAGCCCTTGACAAAAGCCTTTTCATAGGTGAGGAATATTTTTAGGAAAAAAAGGTCGTGAATTATCCCTCGAGTAACCGAATATTTGCTTCGGGATGGAAGCGAAGCGACATCCCGAAGCCA
>CAZFSN010000039.1:0-18933 GCA_964521815.1 uncultured Ignavibacteria bacterium
CCGCAAAATCAGAAGCATGACCTGTGGGCCGTGTTTAACCTGGCGGACGGTGCTCTTGCCAATCCGTTTCCGGGCGGTTATCGGCACATAGCAGACATTATAGTCCAGCTTGAAAAACGCGATCGTGCTGGTGGTAGAAAAGGAGAAACCATCCGGGAAAATCTCCAGCATGTCGAGAATTATATTCCGTTTGATAGCCCTCAAGCCGGAATTGAGATCCGGGATTTTATGCTCAGATAAAATATTGGCGACCATTCCCAGAATCCATTTTCCTGGCTTGCGAATCCAATCCTGCCTTTCGTTTTTCGTTCTCTGCCCGACTGCCATATCATATTCCGGGATTTGTTCGAGCAGGCGTGGAATATCCTCGGGATTGTGTTGGCCATCACTATCGAAAAATACAACTATATCGCCTGATGCCTGCCTGATACCGGTTTTTAAAGCCGCGCCATAGCCTTTGTTATAGGGATGATCGATAACCTTGATCCCGCCAAATATTTTCAGCTTATCCCCGGTGTCATCGGTTGAACCATCGTTGACAACGATAATTTCCCAATCTCTGCCCTTGACGAATTCAAGCAGTTCATTCAGAGTATTTTCAATGCCCTCAGCCTCGTTGTAGGCGGGGACAATAATCGATATTTTCAAAGTTTCGTTCATATTTTAATTACCTACATACTAATATATACGGCTGAGGTTAAGAAAAAACAACTAAATTTGTGAGGCAATAACCCAAATGTGACATCGAGTACCTTCTCCCGGCGATTTTTTTTGCTTTCAATAGTGGAATAGCTGTCGGGTCAATCGACCCGACAGAACGATGACGATTAATCATGTCTTTCCCGCGAAGGGGAGTGTTGAAAAACTTTAAAATCCGTCATTGCGGCTTTATCAACAAGCCCGAAGGCGGGAACTCAGGGACGGGGCGGGTTGCCACAACCAAACAACTGGATCCCGCTTGCGAGGGCATAACGTGTCTACGCGCATTCCTTTTAATGTATGGTATAAAATCGTTTTGACATTAATATCAACTTTCTATTACAATAGATATAAGGTTTTGGAGAAAAATGTTTAAAAACGATAAACCCGATATCGCTCTAATTCTGATCCTGCTGACGGTCTTAATCGTACATGTTCCGGTAATCCTGAATGATTTTCATACCGATGATTTTATGGTCTTAAAAATACTGGATGACGGTTTCGATTGGACTGCTTTACTGTCGATGGAAAATCCGGCGAATTTCAGGCCGCTTACGAATATCATCCTATTTCTAAGATATGTGATCTTCGATAAGCATCAAATTCTCTGGTACTTATTGAATATCAGCCTTCATCTGATCGCAGTCGGTTTGCTTTTCCGCCTGACACGATTAATTGCCAATAGGGCGACCGCGATTGCGGCGAGCCTGTTTTTCGGCATTTATTTCCAGCATTTTGAGGCTATTTTATGGCTCTATGGTATCGTTCGCCTTTTAGCCGCAATCTTTGTTCTGATGGCGTTATTTTATCATTTTAAGTACAAAGACAGTTTTGATAAGGCATCTCTTTATAAATCATATCTGTTTTTCGCGATAGCTTTATTCTGTGTTGAGGATGTTATCGTATTATCCTTGTTCTTCGGCTTTGACGCTTTTGTCAGCGGAAGACATTCGAAAAACAACCTCAAATCATATGGAATAAGTTTTCTTGCTGTCGCGGCATTTTACCTGATAATCCGGATCATTGCGTTAAATTCAATCAATCCGACAACGGAGAGTTTCAACATTGGAACGCACATTATTAATAACTTATATGCCTACACCGGCTGGCTTATAATGCCGCAACTCAATCATCCTTATATAATGCCTTTCATAGGGAAATATTTCCCTTCATTAGTTCACTACATCCGATTTATTAATCTGTTTATATTTTTAACGGCTATCGCCATCATCTTGTTTGTTATCAAGAAAGGCACAAAAACAGAAAAACTGTTTCTGGCTTTCGTTGTATTGATGATCGGCATAGCGTCTGTTCTGGATTCTAAAGTAGCCTCCAAGCTTCTTTATATTCCCTCTATCGGTGCGGCCATAATTGCCGGATCGTTATTTGTCAGATTATATAACTGGCTGGGCATAAAGAAATCTAAATATCTTATAGCAATCGCGGTTATTTATTTTATCTGCCATTCGATAGCCATAAATATCACGATCTATCAGTATCGGCGCACCGAGGAAAAAACGAATTATCTGATAGATAAACTCCAACAACTTGATATCGATTGGGACAGATATGACTACCTGTTATTCGATAACGTACCGGGAAGAGTCAGATTGGGGTTTCCTTTAAGGTACAGATTCGGATTTACCAAGCGATTGATAGATCGAAGCGATGAGATCGAAAAAAAGCAGGATTTAGAACTTGAAAAAAGCAACCTTGAAAAAGCCGGAATAAGCTTTATACTTATAGATTTCGGCTCAGGCGAACCGGTTATAAAGGAAAAATTCTGCAGATAAATTGACTATCATGGGATTAGATGGATGTATAGCATTTAGAGTGTGTAGTCAAGCGTATTCAATCGGCAGACGAGGACGTCCACCGGGCACATAATAGCGGAATAGCTGTCTGGTCAGGCGATCCGACAGCACGATAATTTATTCGGATTCGTAGTGACAGGCCATTGGCCTGTCTTGGAGTGGTGTTGGAGATATTAGACAGGCCAATGGCCTGAGGTTGTTGACAAAATGCTTAAAAGCAAAACAACACCGAATGTTATGTCGGGTCGTAGCCCGAAAGGGCGTGACCCGACATGGAATTAGCAATTGGGTCACGCTTCGCTACGACCCGACTGAACCCAACTGTCTAATTTGTCAACAGTCTGAAGACAGGGCAGTGCCCTGTCACTACAAATAAATAGATTATTTTACAAATACAAAAAGGCACGGCATGCCGTGCCCGTACATTGCATCTTTGAATAATAATTTATTTCTTCGCCGTTTTCGGCATCGGCAGACGCCGGACGCTGTTGGAACGGCATTTCGGGCATACTCTTTCGGTTACCTTATCCATATCGAACATGCCGGGGTATTCATGCCCGCAATTTAAGCATTTAAATAGCACTTCTCTTGGGGCCATCAGGAACTCACCTCCGCGGTTTCGGCATCGGCTTTTTCGGCCTTTTTAGCTTTCTCTTTTTCCTCTTCCTCGGCCAGTACTTTCATAGTATGCTCGATTTCTTCCATGGTCACGGTCGCCAGTTTGGTTTCCATATCGCGCATCACTTTGGCGAATTTCTGGCCCTCGGCCGCCGATATCCATTCGAGCTGTAATCTGTCGGCCCGGATACCCAGCTTATCGAGTTTGCTCCACAGACGGTCCATGCGTTTCTGGGTCCATTGCACCGCGCTTATATAATGACAATCGGCGAAATGACAGCCGGACACCAGCACCATCGGCGCGCCCAGACGGAATGCCCGCATCACGAATTTCTCATCGACACGCCCGGAACACATGGTGCGGATAAGCCGGCAGGTCGTGGGATATTGCAATCTCGATGTTCCCGCCATATCGCCGCCAGCATAACTACACCAGTTGCAGGCAAATGTGACAAGCTGTTTATGCGGATTCACCGCCAGGATAGCATCGACTTGCGCCATAATCTGCTCATCCCTGAAGTGGTTCATGAATATGGCATCCTGAGTGCATTCAGCGGCACATGCCCCGCATCCGGCACAAGCGGCCGAGATGATAACCGGCAGTTTCCGGGTTTTCTTATCTGGCGCGATAATGGCATTGTACGGGCAAACCTTGGCGCAAACCCCGCAATAATTGCAGAGATCGCCGTTAACCTGCGATGTGATCGCCTCGATTTTGGTTTTGCCGGCGTTAAGCAGGATGCTAGCCCTTGCCGCCGCCGCGCTGGCTTGCGTGACACTGTCTTTGACATCCTTGGGCGATTCTACACAACCGGCGATAAAGACACCTTTGGTCGGCGCATCAACCGGCTTAAGCTTGGGATGCGATTCCATGATGAAACCATCTGAAGTAGTCGACAGGGTCATGAGTTGTTTGATCTTGTCGCCATCCTGACGGGGGATAACGCCTTGAGATAGCACCAGCATATCAAGTTCATGCTTTTCCAGCTTGCCGGTGGTCGTATTCTCTACTGTTAATGTCAGATTTTTTGATTGCGGATCTTCTATCACATCGCCCGGAATACCTCGTACGTATTTAACGCCCTCGGCTTTACTGCGCATATACAAATCCTCGAAACCTTTGCCAAACGCGCGAATATCCATGTAGAACACTTTTATCTCGACGCCGGGATAATGATCGCAGAGTAAAAGTGTGTCTTTAACGGTATTCATGCAACAAATATTACTGCAGTAAGGATTACCTCGGCCATCCTGCGAACGCGAACCGACACATTGAATGAAGCCAATGCTTTTGGGTTGTTTCCGATCAGTCGGACGCATAAAATGACCCTCGGTTGGGCCGCCGGCACAGATAAGGCGTTCAAATTCCATGCTGGTGATAACATTATCGAACCTGGTGTAACCGTATTCATCGTAATCGGTGGGATCATACACATCCATGCCGGTAGCAACGATAACGGCGCCGACTTCGATATTGATCAACTTATCCTGATCATCATAATCGATACATTTCTTTTCGCAGACATCAAAGCATTTGCCGCAGGCGATAGGATTATTACCCAGGCAATCATTCATATTGAGTACATAAGATGACGGCACGGCTTGAGGAAACGGCAGATAAATCGCTTTGCGGGAGGAAAATCCCTGCTGATACTCATCCGGCTTGGATACAGGGCAAACCTTGGCGCATTCGCCGCAGGAGTTACACTCATCGGGATTGACATAGCGGGCTTTTTTGCGGACTGTCACATGAAAATTGCCCACGAAACCCGAAACCGCCTCGACCTCGGAGAACGACATCAGTTCCACATTCGGATGTCGACCGACATCCATCATTTTGGGGCCGAGTATTCATATAGAGCAGTCCATCGTCGGATAGGTCTTGTCGAGCGCGGCCATTATGCCGCCGATGGTAGCCTCCTTTTCCACCAGATAGACTTTATGTCCGCCATCAGCCAGGTCGAGCGCAGCCTGTATGCCGGCAATACCGCCGCCGACTACTAAAGCCGCTTTTGTCACAGGCACCACGGATTCGATCTGCGGTTCCAGGTAGCGCGCTCTGGCCACGCCGCTGCGTATGAGATCTTTGGCTTTTTCCGTAGCTTTTTCTTTTTCATTCTGATGGACCCAACTTACGTGCTCGCGGATATTGACCATCTCGAACAGATATGGATTCAACCCGGCATCAGCCACACATTGCCTGAACGTAGGTTCGTGGATTTTCGGCGTACACGAGGCCACAACCACGCGGTTGAGGTTGTATTGAGCAATCGCCTTTTTGATTTCGTTCTGTCCGGGATCGGCACAGGTGTATTTGTTCTGGACCACCGCCACGACATCTTCCAGAGTTTTGGCATATTCGCTGACAGCGGTACAATCCACGGTACCGGCGATATTAAGCCCGCACTCGCAAACGAATACACCGATTCGCAAATCCTCAGGTTTCGTTAAAACATTTGCCATATATATTCTCCCGGCTTGCCCTTGGGCATACTCCTAAATCTATTTTATAAGCTCAGCCATCCAGGGCCGAGGCTATAATATTTACGAAATCAGTTAACTTGATATCGACCTTCTCCGTTTGTTCGCCGCAACCGGCGCAACGGAAATGTATTTGACATTTGGGACAGGCCGTGACTAGCGTCTCCGCGCCGGCATCTTTAGCTTCTTTCAGCCGGCTTTGCTGAATCTGCTTTGACACCACATCGCAGTTAGTCCAATTGGTCGTACCGCAGCAAATAGCGCTTCTACGATTATGAGCCATCTCATTGATCTTCACTCCCGGAATGGCGGTCATCGATTGGCGGGGCGCGTCATAGACATTCATATATCTGCCCAATCGGCACGGGTCCTGATAGGAAATTTCCAGATCGAGATTTTTAAATTTCATTTTATCGATATTTTCCGAAACCATCTCGGCGATATGTTTGACCTGAAAACTGACGCTCCCGAGTCTCTCTTTATATAGTTGTTTCAATGTAACCGCGCATTCCGGACAGGCGGTAACAACCGTCTTCGCGCCGGTCTCTTCTATCGCCTCAAGATTAAGTTTGCCCAGTTGATCAAATAAATCCAGTTTTCCCAGCCAATACAGATCGTGCCCGCAACAGCGCTCGTTATCCATCACCACCGGTTCGATACCCAGGTAGTTGAGTATCTTGACCGAATCTTTAGCAATAGATATAGGTTCGAACTCGAAATCCTTGCTGAAAAAATCCTGGTAGTAAGGCAAACAGCCGACGAAATACAGCACATCGCCCTTCTTCTTCGTTTTCAGGTTCTTATCTATCCAGCCGGTACGATTTTGTTTGAGCTTGGGCGAGGCCGCCATCTCCATAATATAATGAAGCGCGCCTCCATGGGAGGCGTTGCCCGATTTACCCTGTTTGGCTGCTTCAGCCCGCATATCGCGCATGTAATCGGAAAATTTAACATCGACCGGACAGCGTTGAGAGCATAGTTGGCAGGTTAAACATGACCAGAGCAGATTATCGGAAACCAGATCCTTGGCATCGTAGAATAAGCCCTCGGCCAGAAGCCGACGCGGCGAGTAACTGCCATTAAAAGCCGATATCGGACAAACAGCGGTGCACTTGCCGCATTCCAGACAAAGGAAGGCGCGGTTTTGCTTAAGCTTTTCTATCACTTGCTGCATATACCTAACCTTCGTATTTTGGTTTATTATTCAACGGACTCGGACCCAGTTTCGTTATTTGATCGACGAACTCATTGATAAGTTCCGCCCAGCGGGGACCCTCCGCCGCCGATACCCATTCGAGCCTGATACGTTCTTCCTCAAACCCAAGTGTTTTGATTAAGGCTTTGGTTTTTTCGAATTGGTCTACCGCTTTATAATTGCCGAAAATGTAATGACAGTCGCCGAAATGACAGCCGGATACCAGTACGCCATCCGCGCCCATTTTAAGAGCCTTAAGCACGAAACCGGGAGTCACGCGGCCGGAACACATCGTTCGGATTACGCGGAAATTAGGCGAATACTGGATACGGTTGACACCGGCGTTATCGGCGCCGGCATAGCTGCACCAGTTGCAGGCGAAAGCCACTATATTCGGCACGAATATCTTGCTTTTCGCTTTTTTCGTTTTCGCGGACGTTTTAGTTGCCATGGTCTATTCCTTCTCCGCCAGAAGTACATCCATCATCGAATTGATCTGGTCATCGGTAAAATGAAGCGATGTTATCGCGCCGGTCGGACACCAACTGGCACAGGTACCGCAACCTTTGCATAATGCCTGATTAATCTCCGCGGCTTGATAACCGGCGGAGGTCATCACCAACTCCGGCGCGTGGTAATCGCAGATATCGACACACTGACTGCAAGCCCGACATAAGGCTTGATTCACCGTGCAGGTCGTCGGTTCCAGCGAGACTGTATCTCTGGAAATAAACTGCGCCACCTTGGCCGCGGTCGCCGAACCTTGCGCAATTGAATCGGAAATATCTTTAGGACCGCTGACACAGCCGGCCAGAAATACGCCCTCGGTAGTGGTTTCGACAGGTCCCAGCTTGGCATTGCGCTCCATGAAAAAACCATCCGCGCCAATCGGCACTTTAAGGATATCATGAAGTTTATGCGAGCTTTCCTGATTGGGTATCATGCCGCAGGCGAGAACGACATAATCGATCTCGACCTCAAGCGTTCTGTTTAAAGCCAGTTCCAAAATCTCAAGGCCTTTAGCCTGACTGCCATTACCCGAAATATGCGGCAGACGTTCGGGCGTATACCTGATAAATTTCACACCTATACCACGCGCGCGACGGTAATGCTCCTCGGCTTTGGCGCCAACCGTCCGCATATCGCGATGCAATACAATCACGTTGACCCCGGCTTCCCTTAACCGGATAGATTGCTTGATAGTAGTCGGACAGCAATACCGGGAGCAGTAAGAGTTCGCTTCCGGATCACGGGAACCAACACACTGAATAAAAGCTACTGTTTTAGGCGTCTTGCCTTTTATCGTGACTTTGTCTTTGACATTACGAAGTTCGTTTTCGAGTTCCTGATTGGTAATGACATTATCGAATTTATCATAGCCGAATTCTTTCTCCGGTTTGTAGATATCCGCGCCGGTGGCCATGACAATTGTGCCAACCTGAAAATTGCCGTTGGTAGTCGAAACATCAAAATTGCCTATAAAACCGGTGATCGAATTAATCTCGGTCGAGGCCATTACCTCAACCCGGCTCGAATTAAGCTTCTCCACCATCACCCTGGCCAGTTCTACCGCGGAGAGGTTGGCCGGATATATTTTGGTCAAATTATTCAGACGACCGCCAAGACGGCCCTCTTTTTCGACCAGGAATACTTTGAATCCCTGATTATCCAGATCCAGAGCCGCTCTCATACCGGCGATTCCACCGCCGATTACCAGCACGCTTTGATTTATCGGGATACTATGCTTGTAAAGCGGCTGTAAATACCGCGCCCGGGCGACGCCCATTTTCAATTGGTCTTTGGCCCGGCTTAAAGCCTCCACCGGCTGTCTGGAGTGGACCCATGAGCATTGATCGCGAATATTGACCATCTCAAACAAATAGGGATTTAAGCCGACCAGCTCACAGCTTTCGCGAAATATCGGTTCGTGCGTTCGAGGCGTACAGGCGGCCACGACCACGCGATTTAGTTTGTGTTCAACGATTTTTTCCTGTACCAGACGCTGACCCTCGTCCGAACACATAAACAAGTTGTTCTCGACATAGACAACATCGGGAATGGATTTCGCGAACTCTTCCATTCCCTTAATATCCAGCACACCGGCAATATTAATACCACAATGGCAGATAAACACGCCGACTCGCGGCGGTCCGGAAATATCCAGTTCTTTAATCTCTCTTGGTTTTTCCTCGACCCGGACTTTAGCCACGTATTTCTCAGCCTCGGCCGCGGCGCCGGAACCCTGAGCGACCGAATCGGAGATATCATTTACACCGCCGGCACAGCCGCAGATATATACGCCCTCTTTGGCCGTGTGAAGCGGCGAACCGTACTTGGTATCAACTTTGAAGAAGTTATTTTCGTCCAGCTCGATCCCCAGGATTTTCGCCAGGTTTTTATTCGATTCCGAGGCCACCGCCCCGGATGACAGAATAGCCATATCAACCCGAACATGATGGATTTTGCCGGTTTCACCATCTTCGACGAACACGATTATATCCTTCGTCGTCGGGTCTTCTACAATTTTCGATGGCCGCCCCCGGACATATTTCAATTCGGGGATATCATGCGATCGCTGATAGAACTCCTCGAAACCCTTACCGGCCGCGCGCAAATCGATATAGAAAAAGTTTATTTCTTCGATATCAGGTTCATGCTGTTTAACCAGAAGACAATCTTTGATCGCGTTCATACAGCAAAATCGCGAGCAATATTGGCAACCGGCTTCCTTGCCCTCTCCCCTTGAACCGACACATTGGATAAAGGCGATTTTTTTCGGGGCTTTCTTATCGGACGGTCTGAGCAGATGGCCCTGAGTCGGACCGGAGGCGTTGAGCACTCGCTCCATCTCCATGTTGGTCAAAACGTTCTCATAGCGGCCATAGCCATAGCTGGAGATTGCCGAAGTATCGTAAACCTCGAAACCCGTCGCGGTCACAACGGAACCGATTTCAAGTTCGATTTCCTCACCCTTGTCGTCATAATTGATAGCATTGCGGTCGCAAGCTTGCTGGCAATGGTTGCAAACAAGGAAATCATCGTTGAGACAATTTTCTCTATCGATAATATAAGTATTGGGAACGGCCTGAGCAAACGGCGAGTAAATCGCTTTGCGCGCGCCCATACCCACCTCGAATTCGTTAGGCACAACTACCGGACAGATTTCCGAACATATTCCGCAGCCGGTACATAAGTCTTCATTGACATAGCGGGGATGTTTGCTCACAATAGCCCGAAAATCACCGGCCCGGCCGTGCAAACTCTTAAGCTCGGAATTGGTGAAGACCTCGATATTGGGATGCCGACCGGCATCCATCATTCGCGGCCCCAAAATTCATATGGAGCAGTCCATGGTGGGAAATGTCTTATCGAGCTGAGCCATCCGGCCGCCAAGCGATGGCGATTTTTCGACCAGATAAACTTTCACTCGGGATGAGGCCAAATCCAGAGCCGCCTGAATCCCGGCAATACCTCCACCGATGACTAAAACCCCTTTTTCTCGCTTCTTATTCCGGGGCATAGTTTAATCCTTCCGCTGCAAACACCTGTAGACTATCCCTATGCTTTAACAGTTTTTGATTCCTTGTTTAACTGAAGCCCATATTCGTAGCCTTTTTCGAAAGCCTTGAGATTGAGTTCTTCAGTCCCGGGCGGTACTGAGCTTTTAACCGCTTTGTGGAACGCTTCTCTCGGCATTAGCTGGGTAATAGAACCAAAGAAACCGAGCATCACGATATTGAGTACGATTTTGCGGCCAAGCTCCTCGGCAAACCGGGTGGCCGGAACGCCGTAGTTTTTGGTCTTCGCCGTTTGCTCATCGATTTTCACCAGGTCGCTGTCATAGAGAATTATCGCGTCTTTGGCAACAGTATCTTTATACTTGATATATCCATCGTTCGACATCGCTACCATGATTTGGGGCGCGGTCACATATGGATAAAGTACCCTGTCATCCGAGACTATCACCTGGGCGCTGCAGGCGCTGCCGCGCGCCTCCGGTCCGAAACTCTGGGTTAGCGTAGCATGCTGATTGTTGAAAATCGATGCCGCTTTGCCGATTATATATCCACTGAGTATAACACCCTGGCCGCCAAGGCCCGTGATCCTGATCTCAGTTGTTGCCATTGGCGCCTCCGTAAGGCTTATACTTGTCGCCGAATTTCTTTTTCAAACCTTCGTTCATGGATTGAATATAAGTAGGCTTTTCGATATCGACGAACTTACCGACAATTATCTTCGACTGGTAATCGATATCAACTTCTTTAAGATCGGCGCCATGTTTGATTATACTGTTATCGTGGTAGAATTTCATCAAACTCAAACCGTCGCCTAACTTATTGCGACGAGCGTACAAGGTCGAACAAGGAGCGATTACCTCAACAAACGAGAATCCCGGTTTCATCAGGGCTTCCTTGATAGCCGTAACCAGACGCCTGATATGAAGAGCTGTCCATCGAGCCACATAAACCGCGCCGGAGGAGGCCGCCAGAAGCGGTAAATTAAACGGATGTTCATAACAGCCGTGAGGCGAAGTTGACGTATTAGCCGAGATCGGCGTGGTCGGAGCGACCTGGCCGCCGGTCATGGCATAGATGAAATTATTTATGCAAATAACGGTGATATCCAGATTGCGGCGGGCTGAATGTATGAAGTGATTGCCGCCAATCGATATCAGATCGCCGTCGCCGGAAAACACGATCGTTTTCATATCCGGTCTGGCGATACTGAATCCGGCCGCGAACGGCAAAGCCCGGCCATGCGTGGTATGAAATGAATCGAGCTTGAGATATCCGGCAACCCTGCCGGTACAGCCGATTCCCGATATTACCGCGACTTTATTAAGATCGAGTTTCAGTTGCTCCAAGGCCGCCGCCAGAGCGGTGACCGTGGTTCCCAGTCCGCAAGTCGGGCACCATATATGCGGAATGCGATCCATACGGAGAAGATTCTCCATTGGATGTTCTTGTTCTACGGGCGGTGCTTCTAATTTCGTGCTCATTTGACCGCTTCCTTAATAGTTTTGTAAATGTCCTCAGGGTTATGAACAGTGCCTCCGGCATGGCCGCATAAATAAGTCCGGCACTTGCCATGAGCGCAGCGATCCATTTCATAAAAGACCTGGCCGTAATTCAATTCGACCATAATCAACGATTTAACTTTCTTGGCCAGTTCTTCGATTTTCTTTTCGGGGAATGGCCATACCGTCACCATCTTGATCTGGCCGATTTTCATACCTTCTTTTTTAGCTCTGGCAATAGCCGGCTGAACTACTCTCGAGGAAATGCCATAAGACAATACTACCGCCTCAGCGCCCTCGACATCCTGTTCTTCCAGCCAGATTATATCATCAACATTCTTCCTGACTTTATCCATCAGATGACGCACGGCTATCTCTTGCGCCTGGGCGTTAATCACCGGATAGCCCTTGTAATCATGTGTCAAACCGGTGATATGGAATTTATAACCCTGGCCAACGGGCAGCATCGGGGCTATCTTCTCGCCGTAATCATCATAAGGCCAGGCTTCTCCCGGTTTTTTATCGGTGTATCGACGTTCAATCAACTCGATTTCATCAGCCGGCGGGATGACCACTTTTTCGGTCATATGGCCGACACATTCATCGGTCATCATCAAAACCGGCATACGATATTTCTCCGATAGGTTGAAAGCGTGAATAACCAGTTCGAATGATTCCTGCGGCGAATCGGGCGCCAGGGCGATAACTTCATAATCGCCATGTGAACCCCATCTGGCCTGCATCATATCGGCCTGTCCGGGCAAAGTCGGTAGCCCGGTGGATGGCCCGCCGCGCTGTACGTTGACCAGAACCGTAGGCGTCTCCAGCATCAACCCCAGCCCTAAATTCTCCATCATAAGTGAGAAACCGGGGCCGGAGGTGCAAGTCATGGTTTTTTTGCCGCCCCATGACGCGCCCAGAATTGCGTTCATGCTGGCCAATTCGTCCTCCATCTGGATAAATACTCCGCCTACGAGAGGAATTCTCTGGGCGAACCTTTCGGCTATT
Source organism: uncultured Ignavibacteria bacterium (assembly GCA_964521815.1). Taxonomy (GTDB): domain Bacteria; phylum Zixibacteria; class MSB-5A5; order UBA10806; family 4484-95; genus JAAEQD01. Next base: position 12,833 of record CAZFSN010000039.1, read on the forward strand.
TCAGTCGATGGAGTGATCGGATAGCCCGCGAAAAATTTACAGCCGGCGGCAATCGCGCCCTCGGCGGCCGCATGATTGCCATCGAGATAATGAGCGCCGGTCAGAACATTTCGAGGATCAGCTTTCATTAGGACACCTCCTTTTCCTCTTCCTCCACGCGCAAGCAATAGATCGCGAAATCGGGACATAGCATCTCGCAAAGGTCGCAGTTCACGCATTCGCCGGCTTTGATAACCTCCGGCGGATGGTACCCTTTGGAGTTAAACTCATCAGATAACCTCAGGACACCTTTGGGGCAGTATTCAACGCAAAAACCGCAACCCTTACAGCGTTCTTTGATGATATGGAGTTCACCCTTGGGGATTTTAAGCTTGTCGATATCTAATGGGGTTCTCCAGTATTTCATAGACTCTCCGCTTAAGCTATATATTTATGATAATTAGTTGGCCGTTAATTACTTTGACAGCTTGCCGGAAAAAATCCGGGCAATAAGCCATCATCGCAAGAATCAATATCTTGCCCATACTACCCTTAACTTGAGAAGGACCTATACCACCACTTTCCCGATCACTATTTATTTTTTCAAAAAACACAGTTGCTCTTTCACAGCTGTAAAAGCAATGTAATACACTCTGATAAGAATGTCCAATAAAAAAGCAAAAAATAATTGAATATCCTATTAAATAGACCCATGAATATGATGCTATGGCACGAATTAGCTAAATAACGTTAATAGAATTATTCACTTAATTTCTAAATCCGGTTTTATTTATTGCCTGAATAAAATAATAATTATATATTTCATTCCGAATAGAAATTTTAACGGGCGCATTAATGGCCAAGAATAAATTGATATGGCTTATAAATATAGCATAATATTCAGCGGAGCCGGCGGGCACCAATTGATCCAGGCGGCCAGAATTCTGGCTGAAGCGGCCGCTATTTATGATAACAAAAACGCGACCGAAAGCTGTTCTTATGGCCCTGAAGCAAGAGGTTCATCCTGTCGCGCTGAAGTAATAATTTCGGATGAAGCTATCGATTATCCTAAAGCCGATAAAATTAATTTCCTGATCGCCTTAACTCAAGAGGCTTATGACAAACATATCGACGCTCTCGAAACCGGCGGTACGGTGGTAATTGCGCAATCGATTGTAACCGGAGATGAGTTAATTAACAAGACTATTTACAAAGTACCTTTTGCTGAGATATTAGATAAACAATGCGGTTCGCAGCAAATGATAAATATCGTGGCTCTCGGTATTTTCGCGCGGATAAGCAATATCGTCAGCAAATCAGCCATCCGTCAGGCGATTATGGCCCGGATTCCGAAAAAATCAGAAGAAATCTACCTGAAAGCCTTCGAATTCGGCTTCGCTATCGATACTGAACCGGCTAAATCTTAAATGATATTACCCGTTCTATTAGAATGCCCGGAACCCTGAATGAAAGGAAACGCTCTTAAGTAAACGTTTGATCTACTGTCAACATACTTACTTGAGGGACTACTCATATGAAAGATCCGCTGACTCGATTGACCGAAAAAACTCAAGCCCTGGGCAATTATAATCGTAAATATCTGCATATCATTTCGACTAATATAAATCGCCTGGTTGATAGTTTGGAAAAACGGGATATGCGCGACCGGGTTCACCTGTTCAGCTATTCGCTGGAGATTCCGGGCGAGATGGATACCGTAATGGAGGTCGCGCCCGATACCGCCGCTAAACTCGATTTCCTTGGCTGCTATTTCTCCCTTCAATTTTTGCAGATGAATCTTCGCATGCTGGATATAACAAAGCTGGAATTATCGACTCAGCCCGATAGATTCGCCGTGTCCAAGAGGTTGATGCTTGAAGCCGGGCGGATGTTTCGCTATCTTACCAAGTGCTACATGGAAAGAATGCTCAATATATTTCTCGAAGATAAATATATTCCTGAATATGTCATGCTGGGCGTGGGCACTCGCGCCGATCAGGATGATATAGACCTGGGTATTATCTATCGCGGCGAAGGTGATATCGAAATCCTCAATCGGGCGATTGGCCGGTTATCGATGGAGATGTTCAAAAAAGCCACTCGTCTGCATTTCCATCTTTCCGAGCATGTCGGTTCCCATAATCTGGCCGCTACGATAGAGGAATACGAGGAAATATTAGATAAAAATATTTACGATTTCGTAATTATTACCGAGATGCTGGGAGCGGCCAACATACTCGGCAGTTACGACCTGTATGAGGAATTCCGCAAACGCGTTACAAGCAGGTTTTTCTACTCCCTGGCCTCCAAAGAAAATCGTTATCATGAGGGCTATTTGCGCGGGATATTAGGCGAAATCAATTCACTTCTAACCGGCGTCAAACCCGAGGCAGTAATTAACCCGAAAGATGAAGGTCTTCGGCCGATTAAAACCCTGCTTTCGGCTTTGAAGCTCGTGTTCAACGTGGATAAAGTGAACGCCTGGGATATTATCGAAGGGCTTAGAACCAAAAATCCAGAACGTTTGAAACAATATAACGATCTCGAACAGGCGCTCAGCTTCCTCGAACTATTCCGCCATCTCTATCAGATTATGGTAGTTCAGGAGGAAGATATCAACTTAAATGAAGAGGGTATCGAATTGTCGGTGGCCAGGATCGCCGAGATCATAGGTTTCGAGAAAAAAGGCGTGGTCTCGGCCAAGGATTTCATGCTGGTCAATTATTACGAACACCTCGGTAAAAGCATGAAAGCGATAGAAATCCTGACCGCGGATCTGGTCAAACACCTCCATCGGATCAGCATATTCAAACCGATATTTTCCTTAAGCAGTAATACCAAAATCGGTTACGAGGGCAATCTGGCTTTGGATTTCGCTAAGTCTACCCGTTTCTTTAAAGGAATCACCTACTGGGATGATTTTCTGGAAGAACTTAAAGATGAGGATAGCCTTTTCTTCGATGGTTTCATTGAAAGTTTTACCGTCTTGCCCGAAAGGCTGGCCAAAAGAGTAGCCAATGTATATGTCAGCGGGACTCAATATGATACCTCGGCTGTTTTAAGATTCCTGGTTACTTTAGGAAAACGGGCGAATAGCGATGAAGCTAAAAAGGTATTCAGGCTGATTAGCCGGGCATTCATCGAAGAATTAACCAAATTGCCGGATGTTTCAACCTCGCTTTCTTATATAGTCAACGCCTATCCCGGTGAACTCAATCGATTTCTGGCCTTGATAGATAATGACTCACTCAGCAAATTCACTCAATTAGCCAAGAACAAACCCGCTATTGCCGAGCTCGCGCCGATCCAGAAACATCTGGTGGCGTTGTGCAATCTTCATTTTCAAAGCAGTCACTTTTTCAAGCGGCATTTCTTTCAGACATTGAATAAAAACCCCAAGTTTATAAAGAACCTGTATAACAATGACCTGCTCAAGGAAATTACCAGCGGTTATTACAGCGATTTGACGACCCTTCAGACACTTAAAGAACGCTACGCTCAATTAGGCGACTATTATGATCTCGAATTCGTCCGGATAAGTCTTATGGCCATGAACGGCGCGCCTTGCGAAGTTACCGATGCCGAGTTTACCGAGTTTTGCGATAATTACACCCTGACATTATATGGCTATTGCCAGCAGGAGGTTCATCTAACGCTCGGTTATTCGATGCATACGCATGATCATTTCGCCCTGTATGCCACCGGCGGCCACGCCCGCGAACAGGGTTTCGATGATGACTACGATATGATTGTCATCCTCGATTCAGATGATAATGAGAAGATCGATTATTGCAACAAAATAGTTGGCAAGATGAACTCCGAAATTCTCAAACGCGGTATCCTACCCCACCACCGGTTTGCCGATCATTTCGGCAGCTACGCGATTAGTTTCGCCCAGATGGCCGATTATTTATCGAGTGAGGGCGAAGATATCTTTATTGATCAATCGCAGTTGCTGGCTTCCCGGATGCTGGTCGGTTCGGGCAAGCTCGAGCATAAACTCCAGCAAGAGATTATCATCCCACTTATATTTTCCCGCGGCAAGGAATATATCGAATACATGAAAAACGAGATGAAATCGCGTCACGCGGTAACCGAGGATGGCCATTGCGATGATATCAAGGAATGCCGCGGCGGGCTGCGCGATATCGAGATGCTTCTGCTAATCTACAAAACCAAACACAAGGTCCGCGATCCGTTGTCGCGTAAGTTCCTTCACTGGCTGATAAAAACCGAGACCGAGCATTCGGATAAATTCCAGTATGTCGAACAGCATCTCAATTTCGTAAAAAATCTGCGCGATTTATACCGTCTGAAAGTAGCCGCGCATAATGTGATAAGCAAGGAATACCTGCCGCCGGTAGCCGAAAGCATGGGCTATGGCGATGATGAAAAAGCCTGCGAACGCCTGTATCGCGAATTCTTAGCCCGCACCGAAAAAGCCTCGGCCATCATGACCAAGCTAATTGATGCCGTGAAGGTGTAGATTCGCGGTTTCCCAGCGGTGGAAGGAATCCTTTCCTTCCACCATAGCGAGTGTCATCGACAGGAAAGGATTCCTGACGACGCAATAAAAAAGGGAGTATAGCAATACTCCCCTACGAATTCATCTGCTAATCTATGCTTATACCTTCACGGCCAGCTTTTCTAAAATCGGGTCGACTTTGACTTTGTGCAAAGTCAGGCCAACTTCCTCCGGGGTAAGCCCCTGCGCCAGGCCCAGTAGCTGGAAATAGTAAACGACAGGTATATCGAGTTTCTTTTTGAACTTGCGGCCTTTCAGGATTTGTCCCATATCGAACTCATCGAAACAGGTGGGGCAGATTAAGCCCATGCAGTCGGCTTTTTCCTTTTTGATAGAATCGAGAATATCCAGCACCATGCTATCGGGGATATTGTCGGTGAAACAGGCGCGGCCACAGCAAAGAAGTGTTTTCTCGTGATGGATCGGTTCGGCGCCGATAGCTTCCAGCAGGTTTTCCAGAATCGTCGGACGGTCGGGATCATCCACCCGCATGATATGCGACGGTTTAAGCAGATGGCAGCCATAATGCACCGCCACTTTCAAGCCGGTTAGCGGATTAACCACGGACGCTTTGACTTTATCATAGCCGAAATCATCGCGAAGCACCGTTACGGCATGACGGACATTAATCGAGCCTTTGAACTCTTTACCGATTCTGGCCAGCCGACGGTTGATCTCATCGCGAAGCTCCTTATCCTCTTTCAAAACTATATTGACCTCGGACAGGGTCGCCGTACAGCCCGAACAGGTGGTGATAATATCGAGGCCTTTCTCCTCGGCCAGCGTGATATTACGGGCGGCGATAGTGTACCATTTCATCTTGTCGCGCGCCTGAAAATAAATAGGATCGGGGCAACAGGTGAAGCCCTCGACATCGACCAGTTCCATCCCGATTTTATCCACGGTTCGCCGGACAGCGGATTCGAAATGCGGGTACTTGGTGGTCATCATGCAGCCGAAAAATGGTATATATTTCATATCCCTAATCCTCGATAATCTTGTTTATCTCATCAACCGGATATTTCTTCAACGGGGCCAGCCCCAGCTCCTGACGGCGGCGTTCGGTAACGGAGGTTATCCGCGTGGTGATCCCATCGGTCATGACCGTATCGGAAACGTTTTTGACTAAAGCCGGCGCTTTACCCTCGGCCACGCAGATATTTTTCATGGCGATAATGACATCGATAGGCCGCACCTCCTGCGGACATCTCTCCGAGCAGGTATAGCAGTTCGTGCAATTCCAGATTACCGAATCGGCGCTGATCAGTTCATCCTCGAAACCCAGCAGCGCTTTCAAAATAATCAGCCGCGGATTGAAATCCTCCGAATACATGCTGCCCGGACAATCGGCCACGCAAGCCCCGCATTGATAGCAATAATTATGACGGAAGCCCTCGGGCATCTTGTTTAATTTCTCGCGGAATGAAAAATCGATGCCATGTTTTTCGGGCGTGTTCAACTTATGTGAATTGCTCATCGGCACCTCATCTTTTTAGATGATAAACAAAAAGCCAACTATCGACGATGCCAAACCAGGCTGTTTAGTTGCCTCACTTATATTTAAACAGATTTTATTTCATTGTCAACGATTTTTAAT
>CAZFSN010000040.1:0-18427 GCA_964521815.1 uncultured Ignavibacteria bacterium
CGCGTCGGCCCAGTCTATCATCTTCCGGATTTCACCCATGCCGCGAAGAGCCAAACAGCCTTTCTTCTTTACATCCGGCAATGGTTTGGTCATCACTTCAGTCAGCTTGATTTCCATAATCGGATTCAGCGAGGCCGGACAGCCGAGCACAACCAGCCCGGTACCGCAACGCAGGGCAGCCAGTGATGTCATCGCCGCCGCGCCGGTTAAGCCTGTCGATCCGGCCAGCACGAACAGCTTGCCATAATCGCCTTTGTGAGCATCGGGCTTACGGGGGGGAAGAAGTTTGGCGGCTTTCACGTCATCGACAAGATAAGTATGAATATCATCATCCAGTCCCGCCGGGAAACCGATATCGACAACCTCGAGAAAACCGCAATACGATTTGCCGGGATACAACACCTGCCCGATTTTAGGCAGGCCAAAAGTTACGGTCAGATCGGCCTTAACGCAGGGCTCGGTCACTTTGCCGGTTTCACAGTTAAGCCCTGAGGGCGCGTCCACAGCCACAACCGGTATTCCGGATTGGTTTATCTTGTTGATAATAATATCGTATGGCGGTCTTAGAACGCCTGAAAAACCGGTGCCGAATATGGCATCGATAATAAGCCAGCTGTCATCCGGGATATAGAAATTTTCCGGCCCGGTAATTTCATGGATAGGGATTTCGAGCGTCTCGGCTTTTTTTAGATTAGCCGCGGCATCGCCTTTGAGCTCATCTTTATTGCCCAGCAGGAATATCTCGACATGCGCGCCATCCTGTTTGAGATAGCGGGCCACCACGAAACCATCCCCGCCGTTGTTGCCCTTGCCGGCAACAACCGTCACCCGATTGTTGGCCGCCGGTCCATAGTAATCCAGAAGCATCTCATAGGTCAACCGTCCGGCGTTTTCCATCAGGTCCAAACCAGGTATGCCCAGTCCATCGATTGCCTTACGGTCGATTTCCCGCATCTGTGGAGGGGTACAGATTTTCATCCTGATTCAGTGTACTATTAGATTGCCGGCATGTCAATATTTATATATAAGGGTAGTGGACCAATTTAGTCTTTAAATAATTGATGCCGATTATAAAATCCCGTCAGGCGATTACAGTTGAATTTTTAAAAAATATTCTTAATATATAGCTTCTTATATAGTTATGAAAATTTGACTGTAAGGCAAGAAACGAGGTTGATAATGAAAACGGCAATAATCGGGTCGAAAGTTAAGCTGAGAAAATTGACTCTTTCGGATATTAACAGTCTTTCTAAAAACATAAATGACGAGGAAATAGCCAGATGGACTATCCGGATCCCCTATCCTTACAAGCGAAGCGATGCGGAGAAATTTATCAATCGCTCGCTTGATAATTTCAGAAAAAAGACCGCTTACAATCTTGCTATTACTGAAAAAGACCATAATGATGTAATCGGCGGTATCGGCTTGAGCAATCTCGATTGGGAAGATAAAAAAGCCGAACTGGGCTATTGGCTGGGCCGTCATTACTGGGGACAGGGTTTCACCACCGAAGCGGTCAGCCTGTTTACCAACTATGCGTTTAACGTTTTGAAGCTTCACCGGATATACGCCTGCACGTTCGATAAAAATATCGCTTCTCAACGAGTGCTGGAAAAATGCGGCTTTCAACTGGAGGGTACCTTACGTGAGGCCATGTTCAAACGCAACCGGTATCATGATGAGAAAATTTACGGCTTATTGAAACACGAATGGAAAAAGCCGGTTGGTTAGTAATAGCTGACAGTCATGCATATAAACGCCGGATTTGGCATTCGCCGCTCTTGCGATGAACCCTGCCGACCTAAATTCCCGGTTTTTAGTGCAGTTGGGTCTCCGAACCCGACTGCTTTCCGCCGGTTACGGAGAACCGGCGTCACATCAAATATCCGCTCCGTCTACCGACCCATAAATGCATTTAAGGGTAATATAATGGCTCATAATCGGTTCAAACATCGCCTGTTATGAGATTTATAAGATAGATATTGACTTAATGGGTTTTATTTCGTATAATATATCAATAAACATATCTCCTTTAGTAATTTACCGGGTTTTTTATTCAATCCTTGCCGATATATTAATTGGGGAGCGTAAGCGCAAAGGTGCGCGTTAAAAAGTTCATTTCGACTGCGATTTTTCAGTATTGAGGGGGACAGCCAATGAACAGAACTGGAGAGTATGATGAATATCTGCATTAGTAATTTATCTCTTGAGACAGCGGAGGATGATCTTCGCGAAGCCTTCGAAACCCATGGTCATGTCATGACAGTGAGAATTGTCAAGGACTCAAACAGCGGAAAATCCAAGGGGTTCGGATTTATCGAGATGCCGTTGAAGGAGGATGCCGAACTGGCTATAGTCAATCTGGATGGCAGCGAGATAGACGGCCGTAAGGTTAAAGTAAAAGGGGCACGCCCGCAGATGTAGAAGCGGGCGGGCAAGCTCTATCACCTGAATAGTCAATCGGTTTCTAACACCGCACCGTCAGGAATCCTTTCCTGACGGATTCTCTACTTAGCTTTGCTGAACTTTTTCCAATAACCATCATAAAAACATTTGAGCATCAGCATGTTTTTATGCTAAGTTATCAACATAAAATGTGGAAAATGATGTTGATCGAATGTGCTTGGACATCTTCGAAAATAGCTTAAATTAACAACCGAAACTCAGGAAAACTCATGGCCGATAACCTCGAAAAAATACCGCCGCAATCGCTTGAAGCCGAACAGGCCGTGTTTTCCCAGAGCCATCAGGAATCCTTTCCTGATGGCTACAGTACGCCGGCAGGAAAGGATTCCTGCCAGCGCAGGTGTGTTGTATGTGCTTGGACATCTTCGAAAATAGCTTAAATTAACAATCGAAACTCAGGAAAACTCATGGCCGATAACCTCGAAAAAATACCGCCGCAATCGCTTGAAGCCGAACAGGCCGTGCTGGGTGCGATGCTTCTGGCCCGCGAGGCGATTGATGCCGCTTGCGAAATATTAGTCGACCGCTTTTTCTACAGCCCGGCCCATCGGAAAATATTCAAAGCCATTGTCGATCTCTACGATAAAGGCGAACCGGCCGATTTGCTGACTGTCGCTCATGAACTGACCAGCCGCAATCAGCTTGATGATATCGGCGGGCGGGCTTACCTGGCCGGCTTAACCGAGGCCGCTCCCAGTATCGCCAACACCGAACACTATGCCAATATCGTGCTGGAAAAAGCCGCCTTAAATAGCTTGATCGAATCGGCCAATTCGATACTGTCGAGAGTTTACGATCAGACCCAGAACGTGGATGACCTTCTTGATTCCGCCGAGCAAGAGATATTTTCGATCAAGGAAAACAAGCTCAAAGGCGCGTTTACGGCGTTGGGCGAAATCCTGCCGGGGACATTTCAGGCAATCGAACAATACGCCCAGAGAGAGGGTTTCTTAACCGGCTTGCCAAGCGGCTGGGCGCCTCTGGATGAGTTAACCTCCGGCTTCCAGAAATCTGACCTGATTGTTATCGCCTGTCGGCCGTCGGTGGGGAAAACATCGTTAAGCCTGAATATCGCCGAACATCTGGCGGTGGATCAGAAAGTACCGGTCATCATATTTTCGCTGGAGATGTCCAAAGAGCAATTGGCGCAACGGTTGTTATGCAGTCGAGCCAGGGTATCGTCGCATCTGATGCGCACCGGCAAGCTGGCCGACAGTCAATGGACCAACCTGTCGATCGCGGTGGGGCCGCTATCCGAGGCGCCGATTTTTATCGATGACACGCCCTCGATGACCGTGCTGGAGATGCGGGCTAAAGCCAGACGGCTGAAACGGCGGGAAAATATCGGCCTGGTGATAGTCGATTATCTACAGCTTATTCAGGGCCCGCGCAACGCGGAAAGCCGTCAGCAGGAAATTTCTATTATTTCCCGTTCGCTAAAAGCGATGGCCCGTGAACTACAGGTACCCGTCATGGCGTTGTCGCAACTTTCCCGTCAGGTGGAATTGCGCGGCAAGGATGCCAAGCCTCAGCTTTCGGACTTACGCGAGAGCGGCGCGATCGAGCAGGATGCGGATGTTGTTATTTTTATCCATCGCCCGCGGGATGAGGACGGCCATTGGGGCACCGATGCCGAAATACTATTGGCCAAACAGCGCAACGGACCAACCGGCAAGATCGATCTGGTGTTTTTGAAAGACTATGCCCGGTTCGAGTTGATGGATATCTATCATGGCTTCCCCGCGCCGGGATAATAGCTATAACCATTTATCTATAACCGCCGATTATATTTATATTATGACAAGGGTAGACTGTTTTAAGTGGTTGGCGTACGTCCTCGTGCGCCAACCAGTTGCAAGGCAGACGAGGACGTCTGCCTTGCACAGTAGCTGGAATTCATTTAAGCAGGCTCTTAAGCTGTCATACCCGCGAAAGTCCCGTCAGGGATGCCTTTCGGCACGGGTACCCAGAACTTATAACATTTTAGTTCAAACAAAATACTGGATTCCCGCCTCCGCGGAAATGACAAATGCGGTTTACTGCTTGGCTAATGATATATCAAATTGTTTCGTCAGGTCGTGCCCGACAGGGTGTGACCTGACGAAGATTAGCAGGCAAGTCACGCTTCACTACAACTTGCCTGAACATGAATTTCCCAGAGCCGTCAGGAATCCTTTCCTGACGGCGAGGGCATACTGTCAGGAAAGGTTGAACAAAGGACTTTGTCCGCCCGGCAGCACAGGTACAATAATATGAAAAGGATATGCCTTTGCTAATTTTCCGCATTGTCGGTTCGCGCAGTTTGTACTTCTTATCCGAAATCGGCGCGTTCGCGATATTGGTCTGGCGGATTATCAGATCACTACCGCTGTTTATGAAAAATTTCAGGTTGACCAGCGAACAGATGCTGATGATGGGCGTGGCCTCACTGCCGCTAGTGATATTTACCTCGGTTTTCACCGGCGCCGTATCGGCGGTGCAGGCGGCTTATCAGTTCCACAACTATGTCCCGATGCGTTACCTGGGGACAGCTGTCGGCAAGGCGGTAATTATCGAATTGGGCCCGGTACTGACCGGCCTGGTCGTGGCCGGCCGCGTGGGCGCCTCGATTGCCGCCGAATTGGGCACGATGAAAGTCACCGAGCAGATTGACGCGCTGGAGACTATGGCCGTAGACCCGGTTCGATTTCTGGCGGTGCCCCGTTTAATCGCCGGCGTAACGATGCTTCCAATACTGACTATTTTCGCCGATTTCGTAGCGATTATAGGGGCGCTGTTTGTCTCAATCATGTTTATCGATATTTCAGCTTATACATTTTTAAATGGGTTAAAGCTATTTTTCCATTTACATGACCTGTTCGGCGGGTTGCTAAAATCTGGCATTTTCGGAGCGATTATCGCAATTGTCGGCTGTTATCACGGTTTTAAAACCACTGGCGGCGCCGAGGGGGTAGGTCTATCCACCACCCGGGCTGTGGTTTATTCCAGTGTTCTAATCCTCATAGCGGATTATATTGTTGCGCACATATTTTTCGGTTAAAGTAAGAAGATAAAAAAGATGATTGAAATAGTAGACCTGCATAAAAGATTCAACGGCAAACCAGTACTAAGCGGCGTTAATCTCACTATCAATTCCGGCGAAACGCTGACAATAATCGGCCGGTCCGGTGAGGGTAAGTCAGTACTGCTTAAGCACATAATAGGTTTGCTTAAGCCGGATAAAGGCCATGTTCTAATCGATGGTCAGGATATTGGTAGTTACAAATCCAGCCATATATTTGAGCTTAGAAAGCGGTTCGGTATGCTGTTTCAGGGATCGGCGTTATTCGATTCCATGACAGTCGAGGAAAATGTCGGCCTCGGTTTGCGCGAACATACGGATTATTCGAAACTTCAAATCAGGGCTATAGTTAAGGAAAAACTGTCCCAAGTCGGGCTTTTCAACGTGGAGCATATAAAGCCGGCCGAGCTTTCCGGCGGCATGAAAAAGCGGGTCGGGCTGGCTCGGGCGATTGCTATGAATCCGGAATTCGTGCTCTATGATGAACCGACTACCGGCCTGGACCCTATTATGGCCGATGCGATTAACGACTTGATTGTCCATCTACAGAATGCATTAAATATAACCTCAATCGCCGTCACCCACGACATGGTATCCGCCTATAAAATTTCTGACAGATTGGCAATGCTTCACAAAGGCACGATAATTTTCGAGGGAACGCCCGATGAAGTGAAAAATTCCACTGATCCGGTAGTCCAACAATTTATTAACGGCCGGGCCGACGGGCCAATTACAGCTAATAACCCTTAAGAAATTAACCATTCGACCGATTAACTATAAAAAAGTATTTACAATTAACAAAAAGGTATTTACAATGACTCCCATAGAAACTATAATGCCCCCTACCGAACAAGAGGTGATAACCGGTTCAACCGGGCGGAGGGATATGTCCTGGTTTAGTTTTTTGTCAAATGATATAGGTATCGATTTAGGCACAGCCAACACGTTGGTCTATGTGCGCGGCACAGGCATCGTACTGAATGAACCATCGGTGGTTGCTTTAGAAAGAGAATCCGGCAAAATCCTGGCGGTTGGTATTGCCGCCAAGGAGATGATCGGCAGAACGCCCGGCAGTATCGTGGCGATCAGGCCGCTAAAAGACGGTGTCATCGCCGATTTCGATATTACCGAACGGATGCTGTCGGATTTTATCAAACGAGTAGTCAAACATCGCTACTTGATGAAACCGAAGATCGTTATTTCGGTACCATCGGGTATTACCGAGGTTGAAAAGCGGGCGGTGCGCGATTCGGCTGAAAACGCCGGCGCGCGCGAGGTCTATCTGATTCAAGAGCCGATGGCGGCCGCTATCGGGGTCGGCCTGCCGGTCGATCAGCCGTCCGGTTCGATGATTATCGATATCGGCGGCGGGACTTCCGAAATCGCCGTAATCGCGCTTAACGATATTGTCTCCAATACATCTATCCGAATCGCCGGCGATGAACTGGATGAAAATATCGTGCAGTACTTTAAGAAAAATTATAATCTGCTTATCGGCGAACGAACCGCCGAACAAATCAAGATCAAAATCGGGTCGGCTTTCCCTACTGAAAAAGAGGACTCGATGGAGATCAAGGGCCGCGACCTGGTGGCCGGCGTGCCCAAGACCATGAAAATCACCTCCTCGCAGGTGCGTGAGGCGATTTCCGAACCGGTAGACGCTATCATTGACGCCGTTCGTTTGGCGCTGGAACAGACACCGCCGGAACTGGCCTCGGATATTCTGGACAGAGGCATAATCTTAACCGGCGGCGGAGCCATGATTCAGGGTCTGGATAAACGTCTTCGCCAGGAAACCAACCTGCCGGTTATCGTTGCCGATGACCCGCTGATGTGCGTAGCCAAGGGCACGGGCATGGTCTTGGAAGATATGCAGAAGTATGCCAAGGTGTTATTAAAATCGCGGCACGAACATTAGCGCGAATACAATCGGGTAATTCCGGGTTATATCTATTCAAATATTTAAATGTTGTATTATAGTGTTCAGGCAGGTCGTAGGAAACCGTAACCTGCCTGCAAACTTCGTCAGGCCTCAAGGTCTTGGCGATCACACCCTTACGGGCACGACCTAACATAACTAATATTCCAATGTCCAAAGGCTAAATTTTACAAATTTGGCTTGACATACAAATTAGAATATCTATTATATATTTTTGCGCCTTTTGGGGGTGTAGCTCAGTGGTAGAGCATCTGCCTTTTAAGCAGGTGGTCGATGGTTCGATCCCATCCACCCTCAGGTTTATTTCAGGGGAATTCCTGTAGCACTATATTTAATTTTCCGCTTGCTAATTTCAAATTCATGATATAAATATATTTCGCACGTGGGATTTTTCTATGGTGGAATTATATGAAGCCGATTAACTGTTAAAATATTGATTTATTTAAGGGAGGAAAAATGAGAAGAATCTTGTTTGTAGCAGTAATCTGTATCTCATTCTTAGCAATAGTTTCATCATGCACCGGAGAAGCAGACAGATTAGCCAAGAATAAGGAGATAGTGGTTCAAGCAAACGATGCGATAAACGCTCAGGATTTCGATAAAATCAGAGAATTTTATGCGCCAAATTTTGTTAGGCATTGCCAGGCTACCCCGGATACCGTGATTAATAACCTGGAATCATTTATTAACATGGCAAAAGAATGGTGGGTATCTTTTCCTGATGCTAAGCAGACAATTCACATGTTAGCCGCCGAGGGTGATCTGGTCGCCTTTTACGTTTCATTTGAAGGTACACAAAACGGGCCCATGGGCGCATTTCCGGCTACCGGAAAGAAAATGTCATCTGATTGCTTTGGATTTCATCGAATTGAGAATGGTAAAATCGCCGAGACATGGGTTACCTGGGATAACCTGGCAGCGATGGAACAGCTGGGATTACTCCCGCCTCAGGAGGCCGAAAAAACAGAAAAGTAATTACATAGGGAAGCGGTCAATATTTCATTATTTAATTTGCGGCATCCTAAATATGCTATCGTTAAAAGTTCTCAAGGTTTAAAATATTCGGCGATGTCTGTGTCCTTAGATTAACAAGATAAATCAACGTAATCTTAATCAGCGGGTCGATGGTTCGATCCCATCCACCCTCAGTTGATTTTCAATAAGTTGCACGGATTATAAAACTGTCCGAAAGCTTGCTATATTAATTCTATCTTGCAGACTTCAAAACCAAGCACACTTAGTGTTATTGCTTCTATGAAAAGAATTATTTTCATGGCAATTGTCTTGTTATGATAATATAAATATCCTTAGCGGATAAAGGGAGGTTATGAATAAATACATCACAGCATTTCTTGCCGAACTGATCGGGACTTTGCTTCTTGTCGCGGTTGGATTGTCCATAGTAATTGTCATGTTCGGTTCGGGAAGCCCCGCGATTCAGCTAATCCCGCCGGCGGGTATCAGACGGCTAATAGCCGGCTTTTTATTCGGAACCACCGGCGCCTCGATAGCCGTATCGCCGCTGGGCAAGCATAGCGGCGCCCATATAAATCCCGTAGTCACGCTGGCTTTTCTGCTTAAGGGCAAAATGACCGGTGTGCATGCCGCCGGCTATTTTATCGCCCAGATGATTGGCGCCGGTCTGGGCGCGATTCCGCTTCTTATGTGGGGTGGTATGGGGAGAAGTATCAGCTACGGAGCGACTTTTCCCGGAATAAATTTTAGCCCATGGACGGCCGTATTGGGTGAGGCTGTCACTACTTTCGCCCTGATATTGGGCTTGCTAATATTCGTCGGCCATAAGAAAATCCGATCATTTACACCGTTGCTTTTCCCATTTTTATATTGTGTGATGGTATACCTTGAGGCGCCGATTTCCGGCACGAGCACCAATCCTGCCCGAAGTTTCGGGCCATCGCTTGTGGCGGATAGTTGGCAAGGTTGGTGGGTGTATTGGCTTGGACCCGCAATCGGTACGTTGATCGCTTTGCTGGTTCACCGATATAGCCGGCTAAATGTGCTTGAGATCGAGGTAGCCAAGTTATATCACTTCAAGCACGATCCCCGGAAAATATTTAGAAAACAGGTACCGGGCCAATAGTTTTACAACTGATTAGCTCCGGCTTGTTTAAATTCTTGTTCAGGCAGGTCGTATCGGAGCGTGATCTGCGCCTGGCAACCCCCGTCTGGTCACACCCTGTCGGGCACGACCCGACGAAATTTACGGGTATTTCAAACCACTTATCACTTTGTCAAAAATCTCAAACTTATTGTTAAATCACACTCTGGATTTCAACCAATAATAACCAGGTAAGGCTCATCCTCCAGTACGGAAACCCGGATAGAGAAGCATACCGCCGTCAACGTATATCGTCGTTCCGGTAATATAATCGGCCTCATCGGAAGCCAGCCAGACAGCAACCTGACCGATATCTGCAGGTTCACCGACACGGTCATAGGGTATCAGTTCTTTTAATTTGGCCTCTTCTTCGGGAGTTTCCCAGGCGTTTCTGTTTATGTTCGTTTTAATCGCGCCCGGGCCGATACTATTTACCCGGATTTTATCGCCGGCCAATTCCTGCGCGATACTTTTCATGAGCATCATGATTCCGCCTTTGGATGTAGCATAGTTAGTATGCCCGGCCCAGGGGATTACCTCGTGGACGGAACTTATGAAAATTATTTTCCCGGCGGCTTTGGATAGCTTTTCAATCACGCCGCGTCGCAAAAATTCTCTAACTGCTTCTCTGGAACATAAAAAGGCGCCCGTTAGATTTACCCCAAGAACTGTATTCCATTTATCAATTGTCATTTCCGCGAAAGCCGAATCTCTCTGGATGCCCGCGTTGCTTACGAGGATATCGATCGTACCGAACTCCTTGATGGTATCTTTAAACATAGCGATGACTTCATTTTCTTTGCTAATATCCGCCTTAACCGCGATAGCCCTGCTTCCGCCGGCCTTGATTTTTTTTACGACCTGATCAGCCGCCTCAGGCTCCACAACATAGTTGACCGCGACATTCGCTCCGGCGGCGCCCATCGCCAACGCGACACCTTCACCAATCCCGGAATTTGCCCCGGTCACCAAGGCGGTTTGCCCCTGTAATATTTTGCCAATAGCCATTTTTATCTCTCCTGTTACTATCTGCGGATATATAGCGGGGATCCAGTTCATCCAGCGGAACTGCTAACCCTGACTATCTTCACACAATAATCCTTCTGTTCCCATTTCTTCGGCTCGGGCCAGTAGAACGTAAATTCTATTCTATCCCCCGGCTTCAGGTTTTGCGTATCTATATCGGCAACGTAAATGCCTATGCCGGTATCTCGTGATATCAAATCGCGAACCGTTTGCCAGGAATCGTTTGACCAATGGACCATAACCGGGCTGAGCGTTTCTATTCTCAGTTTCTTGCCGATAGGAAGCCATCGGCATTTATGATTGAATCGCCAGATTTTATACTGGGATTGAATTTTATCGATCTGATAACGTTTGGCTGTTTGGGCCGGCATATCAAAAATGCGATTTTCGGCGACAGACTTGCGAAGTTTCAGATATTCAGAATGGGCCCACACTAAAGGCATCGCCGAGCCGGATGGATGTCCAAATGTTAATTCTCTTTCAGGAATATCTTGAGTATCCCATATCTGCTCCGGAATCAAACCTGTTTCCCCGGCGAAACCTTCCATTGCTTTGAGTAATTTAGCCGCTTCATCAAGCCGGCCTGCCGCCAATTCAAAATGCCCCCGCTCGCCGGTTAGAAGAGGCCACCCCCGTCCGATGCCGGTACCGTTGAATGGTTTGCCATCCTCATGTTCGCCATAACCATCGGAGTTATAGCGATGCCATACCGGCCCGAACGGCGTATCGGTTTTTAATAACGTATCGATAACTTTCACGGTGTTTATAATTCGGGGATCATCGGCCGCCCGTAGTCCAAAACGGACAAGCGCTAAAGCATCCGGGCTTATAATCTGATCAGCCTTCTGAAAAGTAGAACCGATAGGTCTGTTCTTAATCGGCACGAATCCCTGTAAGGGCGAGGCGGCATCCGCTATTTCCGGCGGTGCGATTCGCACGTAATATCCCTCAACCCCAATCTTCCTGGCCAGGTCTGTATTTTTCACATATATCCAATGTTCTATTTCTGAATTCCAGGCGTCGGCTGTTTCTCGAAGATATTGGGCTGCCGATGATTCTCCCATTGACTCGGCCATATCGGCGGCTACTAAAAGCGCGGCGATTTCCACGGCAAGTGTAAATGGCGAAAACCCCGGATCTTCCTCCCAACGGTCTTGCTGAGTCACCGGTCCATTGCTTACTATATATTGAGCCGCGTTACGCAGTTTCGGCCAGTACCGTTTTATGCCATCCGTTTCTATGGCTTTCTCGCGCATAGCCAGATCAAACAGCAAAATTGGGAAAGCCGTTTCATCTATTTGCGTCCCCGACCAATAAGGGGTTCCATCGAGCCACATATTTTGCGACCAATGCCCATCGGCCTCCTGGGTTGTCATCAGGTAATGCAATACGCGGCGGACATCGGTATGCGCCCCGATTGCCAGTAGGCCGCCTGCTGATTCGGCCAGATCGCGCGGCCAAACAAGATGATATCCGCCAAGGTCATTATCGCCCTTGCTGGAGCCCCAGGGTATCGACAAGCTGGCGATCAGCCCGCCCGGAAAACGCTTGGCTTCATGGATAAGCAAAATCGAGGCGCTAATTGCCCCGAGATCAAGTGATATTGATACCTGTGAGTTATGCCTGTGCAATCGATTGTGATAGGCCCGCCATTCGCGAAGATATTGCTCTTTTGCCGCCTCGAAACCATCGAATAAGCTGGCCCGCGCCCGATGACCGGCCTCCTCAAAATTAGTCCCGAAACCCACTACCAGAACGAAACCGTCTTCACCGGCATACTGCCAATCTATCTCCCCGGTTAAGGCGACGTTTCCATCATTGGCGTGGTCGAATTGCCAGGTCATATGCTTATGCTTCGCCAGGTCTTGCCAGCCATCGGAAGAGCCCACATAACCGACTGAACGAGCTTTCCAGGGAACTGAACAGGCCAGCGCCAGAGCAGTACCGCCCCGGGCGGCGAAAAGCATCGGCATACCCTTGTAATCGCCGAGCCAGGCGTCATTGCCGGCGCCGTGATTTGCGATATGGGGCGCCAAAAGCGCGTGTACGCGATATTCGCCATCGGTCTTTAATTGAGGTATGAACCGGGTATACTGCAAGAGGGCATCGCGGGCAGGATCTGATATTATTTCTTTTATAATACGGTAATTGCCCTGATTACAAACATTTTCGAGATGAAACGCGGGGATGGCAGTTTCTATATATTTTATAGAAGATTTAGTGTGACGCTTTTCTTCCGAAAAGAAAGCACGGCCATCGGTTATTACCAAACCCATATCCCGTACACAGGCCTGATCTATTCGGGGGTAATATATTTCATTAATAACGCCGTGGCTTAAGGTGAACCAGACACGACTGGCTTTACTGGTCGCCGTGCCGACTCCGCTTTTAGCGCTGGTTGTCCATCGCGGCTCGATTCCCGGCCGGCCAAAAGCCTGCCCCGTCGATTCGATCATGATATCTTCTCCCAACTTAATGCTTCTTATCGATAATCAAATGCTTATTAATAGTTCCGATCTTAATGTCGCCCTGGTTCGATGTAAATTATGGCGTCCCCGCTGACTTGATTTAAGGAATCATCAATAATAACGCGTCAACTTATAAATCACACAAGCTGTAACGATAGCAAGTCGATATCAGTTCCGATATTTTAAATAGAATGGAGCGCGCAAAGATTTAATGCATTATGAGACAGCGGGATTGCTTTCTTGACGGCCTTACGATTATGGTTTTTAGGCCGGCGGTCGATGGTTCACTTGCCTTGTATTACTATTTATCCAATGTTAATTATTGATAGTCAATCCTGTAAACGTAACTTACCTGATTGACATTATGTCGGGGATTCAGGCGGTATAGTATGGCGTCAATAAGGCTAGGGTTTACCTTTTTTTCCAGGTGCAAAGATGATTTAAAATCGATTTCGAATTTCCGCACTCGCCGGTCGATATCTTTTTCACCAAGAAATATGATATAATTGGGCCGGGGGCTTGCGGATGAATCGAATTCGGCTATCAGTTCCTCCGCCGAACGCGTTTGGGGATATTCATACACCGGCACATCGTGGTTTAAATAAAACAGAGGGATAAACGGAGTGCTGTGATTATAGCTTTCCCAGACAACACCCGTGACATCATTCTTATGCGACAGGAAATACAATGTCTCCACTCGTGTTTTTTTTGAATAAGTAAAAGTAACCACTATTAGCAAAATCGTATTAATAGCCCAAAACCATATCCAACACGCTTTGAGAAATCTCGTTTTTGACTGCCAAAACCGGGACTGCTCGATATACCGTTCCCAGCCGGTATATCCCAGCACCAGAAGTATCGGCAGCACCGGCAATATGAACCTTTCCTGTTTATTGGGAAAATACGAATGAGCTACGATAAGCAAAAAGACCGGCCAGAATAAGATCGCGTATTTTTTCCAGCTACGAAAAAAGCCGTATAGCCAGAAAAAGCTTATTGGCGGAATCAACGCGCCTATGAGTAATAGCAGATAATTGTAAAACGGTCCGGTGACATAATCATTTCGCGCCTGTATATTGTAAATGACATAGTTGACTATTGGCTTAACCGGCGATCCCCAGGCGATCCAGTTGACTATCCCTTCAATGAAAAATAAACTTGTGAGAGCGCCGAGTCCGAAAGCCGCGAAAGCCCTGAATTTTTTCAGGATTATTAAAACCAGCATCAACCCGCCGACCATCATAAATAATTGATACCGGAGAATGACACTCAAGCCAAATAACAAACCGGCAATATACCAGTTTTTAAAACTATCTTTTTTTAACGTATAGTAAAAACCCCCCATCATAGGAGGAATACAGACAACTTCAATTAGATTGCGGACACTCATAAACGGCAAAATCCAAAAAACAGCCAATAGCAGGCCGACTTTATTCGCCGTTTTAATGTCAGAAATCCTCCGTGCAATCAGATAACCGTAAATCACGATCAGCAATGAATATAGAGCGTGAATCAGCCTTACTATGAGCATCTTGGCCTGGGGATCGGTTATACTTATTCTTTCCAGAAAGGAAAACAGGATATAGTGCAAGCCGGGATAAACGAGACTTCTTCTGATAGTCTCCGGCGTGTCAAACCATATATTCTTGCCATCGAGCCATCCCTGGGCCACCTCGATTACCTGAAAATGATCATCATGCATACCGAATCCCCTGGCGAAAAACGCCGCCAGAACCCGGAACAAGATAGCCAGGGATAGAATTACCCAGAGCGGATGTTCATGCCAGAGTTTTTTTATCTGCATAATGATAGTCATAGCCTTAAGTTTATTTTCATCATGAACTAAAAACAAGGCAAATTATTTTTCAGCATAATATATTCCTTCAATTAAAACTTAAATAACTGAAATTACTGAGTAATATATACGAACTGTATTCTTCGTTATTTGATTATCATTTATGTAACAACAATCGGACTATATCCCCCGATTTTTTATGTACCTAATTTTTAGCAATTACGCGGAAAGCCTTGGCTTAAAAGAATCGGAGTTTTCATCGGAAGCGGGCGATTTTTTCCCGGCGCGTCTCCGTTCATCATAATCCAGGATTGCTTTTCTGAGGCGAATGGATTTCGGAGTCACTTCAACCAGTTCATCATCTCTGATCCACTCCATCGCCTGTTCTAATGACATCTTATAGGGAACATCCAGTTTGACACCTATATCTTTGGTTGATGACCTGTGGTTAGTCAGATTTTTCCGCCTGGTCGGGTTGCAAATCATATCCATATTTCTTGAATTCGCGCCAATTATCTGACCATTATAGATTTTTTCCGTCGGTTCGATAAAAATGATCGATCGCTCTTGAAGCCCTTCCAAAGCATAAGCTGTGGCGGTACCGGTTTCGATACTGACGACAGAACCTCTGCTCCTTGACACGATATCGCCGCGCCACGGACCATAGCCGGTAAAACGGGATGTCATGATTCCGAGACCGCGAGTATCCGTCAAGAACTCCGATCTGTAACCTATCAGGCCGCGTGTAGGAATCGAAAATTCGATACGAATAGTTTTCGTACCGGCGTTTTCGACTGAAATCAGCTCACCTTTGCGTTTGGCGAGTTTTTCGATGATAATTCCCTGATGTATTTCAGGGACATCTATTATAAGCTGTTCGACAGGTTCCAAGACATGACCGTTTTTATCGAGACGGGTGATAACTTCCGGACGGGAGATACAAAACTCAAGTCCTTCACGCCGCATTTCTTCGATTAAGATAGCCAGATGAAGTTCGCCGCGCCCTGAAACTTTCACGCCATCGGGGCGGCCGATATCTTCCATCCGAAGAGCTACATTCACCCGAAGTTCTCTTACGAGTCGTTCTTTCAACTGGCGAAGCATGATCGCCGTGCCGTCCTGGCCCGAGAACGGGCCGTTGTTGACCAGGAAAAACATCGACAGAGTGGGTTCTTCGATCTCGAGAGGTTTTAACGCTTCTTTGGCATCTTCATTTTTAGAAAAGGTATCGCCAATGCCGATCTCCGGCGGCCCGGCCAGCCAGACAATATCGCCGGCCGAAATTTCATCGGTTTCGACGCGTGTCAGGCCGCGAGTAATCCACATATGGATACCCCTTGCTTTTGAAACAGAATCCAACACCCAGCCTTTATCTTGAGAAAATGGATCTTTCAACTTCGTGACCAGACGGGTGAAATCTTCGCCTTTTTTCAAACTGCCGCGGAGAACCCGGCCGCAGCCAATTTGACCGATATAATCACTCCAATCAAGAGAACTGACCTGCATTAAAAAATCGCCGGCCTGATTGACTTGAGGAGATGGAACTTCATCGATAATTGTCTGAAAGAGGGGATCCATTCCGATATGCTCTTCCTTGTCCAAATCTTTGACAAACCAGCCGTCAAGGCCGGAACCATAAAGCACCGGAAAATGAGCCTGCCGGTCGGTGGCGCCCAATTCTATAAAGAGGTCAAATGTTTTATTCAGGGCATAATCAGGACGGGCATCCGGGCGGTCGACTTTATTGATAATGACAATTGGTCGGAGTCCGAGCCTTAAGGCACGCATAAGAACATAACGGGTCTGAGGCATCGGCCCTTCGTTGGCATCGACTAAAAGCAGAACCGAATCGACCATAGAGAGTACCCGTTCCACTTCGCCGGAGAAATCAGCGTGACCGGGCGTATCTATGATATTTATCAGGTAATCGTTCCAGGAAACGGTGCAATGTTTGGACCGAATGGTTATGCCGCGTTCACGTTCTAATTCATTGTTGTCCATGAGCCGTTCGACTACTTGTTGGTTTTCGCGGAAAGTCCGGGTTGCTTTAAAGACAGCATCAATAAGCGTTGTTTTGCCGTGATCAATATGCGCGATAATCGCAAGATTTCGGATTCGAGCAACGTCGGTCATTCTTCGGTTCACCTTTCAAAAGCAGAAATATCTGCCGGTAACATTTTTAGAAATCTACGGATTAATCTTTCAGGGAATAATCACGAGATGTCAAACCGAACGGAAATTTCTCCGTCCGGGAAATTACTATAACTAATTATGTAAACCTTTTAGTTTCATTTTGTCAATGATATTTTCGCATAGGAGCGGTTAATATTACAGTCTGGTTAACCAACCCCAGGCAAACTCGTGTGGAATTCTACTTTGAAGTCAAATCCGCATTTTCGGCCGTTAATGAAACTCGTTTGAAAATAATCGGGTGACAACCAAATACCAGGCTGATTATGGGCTTTATAGCCAGATATCGCTATATATGCGAAGTTCTTTAAAGTTTTCCTTTTCAACATCCGAAAGTTAGAACATGAGGAAGATTTTGGTGACAATGATAACGATTTTCACCAGTTGGCTTGGCTGGTGGGTCGGAAGTCATTTCGGGTTGATGACCGCTTTCATCCTCAGTATGGTGGGCGTTGGCCTGGGAATGTATTACGGGCGACGTTTGACCGAATTTTGAATGGTCTTAAACGTCTATAGAAATACCGGCCAAAAGCCGGGAATTCTCAGAACTTGCCTCCAAATTGACTATCGAAACAATCTTTGCGCTACATACAAAAAGCCCTTTGACATACTTGCCAAAGGGTCCGATCGTATCTTCAAGGAGCTCCAACTTCACTTTCAACAAGCTTTTACGAGTTTCAAATTTGATATTTCTCTATGTTTTAAATCTGTAGATGGAATCCGCTGTAATACAATCAGCAATAAAACCTCATGACAAATCTGGCAAAAAGAATATCCAACCTTACAGATGTGTATTAGACCAGTAATTGCTATTTCAACAACATCATTTTCCTTGATTCGCTATATTCGCCCGCCTGTAATTTATAGAAATATATCCCTGAAGAGAAATCGCCTGTATTCCAAATTACATAATGATGGCCAGCCTGCTTTTCACCATCATACAAAGTCGTTACCTTCCGGCCAAGCAAATCGTAAATTTCAATCTTAACTTGTGATGATTGCGGCAACTCATATCTAATCAGCGTGGAGGCATTGAATGGATTAGGGTAATTTTGGAGCAACGAAATCCTATTGGGCAGTGCGCCAAAATTATCATCGATCCCCTGTGGCTGGGTATAGTAGAAACGGCCCATATCGGCTACGGTGCTATCAGGATCATATGGCGATTCAGGATCCCCGGCATCGATGCACGGGGAATTTTCGGTCAGGTGGTAGTCACCGTTATTGAAATCCACGAACAGGGGGTCAAGGTACATATTGTAGAACACGTCACAGGAATCGCCCCCGGGGTTGGTTTGCATGAGGTCCCCCAGGCCGGGAGGAACATTGCCCCAAAAATACATTGAAGGAGCCGCAATTTTAA
>CAZFSN010000041.1:0-8571 GCA_964521815.1 uncultured Ignavibacteria bacterium
GCGATCAGCCTTTTGGGGTTAAGTACCAGATCAAGCGCGTCCGTGGCTGATGTCACAACCAGGTCAGCGGCCCTTAGCGTGTCTATAGCCAAGCCCTCGGCCAGGCAGACAGCGATACCGATGCGTGCGGATTTTAACATCTTGCGGTCATTGACTCCGTTACCAATCGCGATAACCAGGTCCGGCCCCAGCTTCACGACATATGATTCCTTTTGGGAGTCTTGATTTTCCGGGTCGAGAAAATGAAGTTCGCATTTTATGCCCTCAAGCTGGGGGGCGGCCAAACCGTGAGTATCGGCGGTAAGAATATGCAAATCCAACGTCTCGGCTATTTTGATCAACCGTTCTCTAACGCCATCGCAAAGTTCGCCATCGATAGACAGAGTACCTGAATAGTCACACACCAGATAACGGGGCCGCACCGGTCCATAACCGGGGATTTTGATATCTTTCATGAGGATTTAAATTAGGGGATGTATTTAAAAAGTGAAAGCGGAATTTTTAAATAATAAGACAAGAAAAAAACGGGATAATTACAAATATCGGCCCGCTTATATTAAACCATCTTGACAAAAATACGCCAAATCGATATTTAAAGCCCCAGAAGTTTCCGTTCGTTTTCGAAATCAGATGGCTGTATTTTCACCAGCCAGCCTTCGCCATAAGGATCTTCCAGCAAAGATTCGGGGCTATTAACGACTTGTTCATTGATTTCGACTACGGTCCCGGATATCGGAGAAATGACGGTATGGGCCCGCAAATCGGATGAGAAAATCTGGAAATAGACACTTCCCTGGCGAAGCCGGTCGCCTTTCGATGGCAAGAATACTGTCTGGATTCGGCCCACAGCGAGTAAGAACGATCTTTCCACGCCAAGCAATATCGTGCCGTCATCCTGTACAACCAGCCAGGTTTTATCGCCGATTGTTTTAAAAGCATCGCGCCGCCCGGCGGTTTCGCCGGCGGCCTCATCGCCGGTGGAGGTTTTTTCTGATGATGATCCGGCTTTTATCGCTAATTCGGCCGCGCGCAGAATGACTCCTCTTAATTCCGCTTTTGAAAAAGGTTTGGCGATATAATCAAATGCTCCGAGTTGAGTGGCTTTCAGCGCGGTATTAATTGTAGCGTAACCGGTTATCATAATAACGGGTATTCGAGGGTTATCCGCTTTGATTATTTTCATTAATTCCAGCCCGTCGATACTGGGCATCATCAAATCCGTGAGGACGATATCGATCTTTGTCTTCGCCATCAGGTTTAAGCCATCCTGAGCGGACAGCACGCCATAAACATTATAGTTGTCTTTCTTGAGATGTTTCTGAATGCTGTCCAACACGATTTGCTCATCATCCACAACCAGTATGTTAAGTGTATTATCCATATATACTCTCCAGTTAATATTTGGCTATTCCGCTAAATAGCGCTCTCCCCATAATAAACGGGAAGGACTATTCTAAATAAAGCCCCTCCGCTTTCCGACATCTCAACCTCTATTTTGCCATGATGCCGCTCGACAATTCCCCAGCTTACGGCCAAACCCAACCCGTTAGTCCCTTTGGTCGAAAAAAACGGCTCAAATATTTTATCGATAATGTTTTCCGGAATACCCGGGCCATTGTCTTCAACTACAATCTGGCATCTATTGTCGCGACTTTCAAAACGGGTCGAAAGTTTGATCGTGCCTTTGCCTTTCATAGCCTCGGTGGAATTCATCAGAAAATTCAAAACAACCTGTTGCAGCTGATGCGGATCGCCCAGTATCGATGGCAACGTGTCCGACTTCTCAACTTCAATCTTGATATCCCGGAACTGCGGCAGTTTTTCGATCAGTGAGATGGATTGATCAATCACCAGGTTCGGATGTAATTTCTCCAATTTGGGCGTCTCCTGGCGGGCGAAATCGAGCAGATTGCGGACTATGTCACGGCATCTCAATGTTTCCCGTATGATGACCCTCAAATCTTCCTGATGAGGATCATCATTAGGCAAATCATCTACCATATCTTCGGCGTATGCCAGAACGCCGGTTAGGGGATTATTGATTTCATGCGCCACGCCGGCGGCCAGCTTGCCGACGGCGGCCAACTTGCCGGCTTGAATAAGCTGTTCTTTGAGTTCTATTTCGGCGGAGACATCCCGCATAATAGTGCAGGTGCCCTTGATACTTCCCTTATAATCTTTTAGAGGAAATCTGACTGTCTGGAAATGATGGTCCCGACCGTCAAAAGGGATTATTTCATCATAGGCGTGATATCTGTCATCGCGAATGACTTCATTATCATGACTTTTGATTAATTCGGCGAGATCTTTCGGGATAACCTCCTCGGGTCTCTTGCCGATAAAATCCTCCGGCTGCAGATGAAACGACTCGGCGACGATTTTATTGACGATCATGTACTTGCCCTCGAGGTCTTTCACCGAAATCCAGTCATGGGCCGAATCAATAAAACTTTTAAATCTCAGTTCCGCGCTTTCTATTTTCCTCTGAAGAATTACCTGGTCGGTAATGCGATGCCAGGTTCCAAGTATACCTTCGGTTTCGCCTTCGGAATTTTTAATCGGCGTCTGGGTGACTTCCCAGAAAGTCTCATTGGGCGGCGGCGATTGCCAGATAAGCGAACTAGGTTCGCCGGATTCGATAACCTCATCCAGCAAATGAACTGTTTGTCGGCAGTTTTCATTCAGTTCGGTACCGGAGAAAACATCAACGCAAGTACCGCCGATCACTTGGTCTGCGGTTAGACCGGTAAAAGACGCGAAACTATCGTTAATTTTAACTATCTTTTTATCCTCATCCAGAACGGCCACCAATTCGGGAATTTTATCGAACAAAATCTGAAGAAACCGTCTTTCTTTTTCGATATTTTGCTCAAGCTCGGTAATCTCGCGCAGTTGACGGTTTTGTTCTTTCTGGGCCATGGCCAGTTCCCAGAATATTCTCGAAAACACATGGTCGAACACTTTGATCCCGCGCGGGATCATTTTATAGATATCCTCCAACACCTCATCCCGACCGGTAAGTTCCATGATCAGCTTGATATCAGGTATGGACAGCGCCTCTTTCATGTCCTGAGTAGTAGGGATACCTTTGCGGCGGGCATACATAATACCCGGCGCTTTGGGGTCCGGATCGGCCACGCACAGTATTTCCAGGGTTAGCTCTTTTAAGAAAGTCCCGCCGGCTAATTCGATAATCGCCTTACAACCGCGGCCGCCGCCGATAATCACCGCTTTCATATGTCTGCCGTCGATGTTGGTCATTTTTTTTCCAATGGGAAATCCGCTTTTAACATCGCGCGATAATCCTTTAAAAGTTGAGTCATACTCGTATAATATACTTTCGGCCTAATCGTAAAATGCAAAAGTATTTCATTTAAGCTTTCCGGAATGTACGGATACAGTTTTTTCAAATTCATGACCCGATATTCATAAAACGCTCCGCTGTCATCGCCGGAAAGGCTGTGCTTGACTTCCTCGGAGAACGCCTTCGATTTCATGACGCCGCTGAATGAACATATCCCTTTGGCTACGGCGTAGTTGATTATATTGCCGATGCTCCAGATATCGAAATCGCTGACATGTTCATTGAGATCGAAATCGATCCAGCGATATTGACCGGTGCCGGATTCGATTATGATATGATCGTTTCTGATATCGCCGTGACACATATGATTGGAATGCAGAAGATAAATCGCCTGAATGCTGCCGGTAAGCTTGTGCAAAATACCGGGCAAATCTTCGTAGAAATATCGCTCATGGCTTTTATTGATCTCACTGATATGTTCCATGATTGTCGGACCCTTGATGTAATCAATGACCCTGACTTTGTTGCCGGCGGTATCATCAACCGTGTAGCCTTGCATGAACCGCTGGTCGTTTAATACCAGGTCAAGAACCCGCCCTTCTTTTTCCGGGCTGCGATAACAGTGGATTTTAAAAATTCCGATCCGCACGGTGAATTCCTCGTGGAATACGGTCTTGATAATCTTATCCTGGCCGGTTTCCAGATCAATCGCGGCGAACACCCAGAGCTTGGGCTGTTCGGCAATTCCGAACCGCGTTTCATAGCGGTTGCCCTTTATCACGAAATCGCGCCCCCCGAGCCGGAATACATCCCCGCGATTTACCCGCATCCAGTCGGTGGTATCGGTAATTATCCGCGACCGACTGACATCCTGCCAACCGGTAAGTTCTATGATCCTGTCGGCGATTTGCTTATCAATCATCTACCAATAAATTTCGATGGTTATTTCTTTTTCGTTATAAATTATGACAATTATATCGGAGATTCAAGCGGTTTTACTTAAAATTGCCCGTTAAACACCGGGTTAAAACAGATTTCGGCCCCGGAAACTGTTAATCGAGTTAAAATACTTTTTGACCAAATTATCCCGGAACATTATTTCCGGATTAAGAATATAAATACCCCGTCGTTTTTAAGGAGTCGAAATTGTCTGTAACCAATTCACCGGCAAGACATTGAAGAAATTATTGCGAATGTTATCTGGACAAACAACACTTATATTAAGAGTATGAAATAATGATTTTTTTCTTGACAGGTATCGTAAGAATCTATAAAATAATGACAATATTTTAAGTTATGCCCTTTGACAAAGCAGGTTTAATTTGACCGCAATCGGTATCTTGGTTGAAGGCATAATCTGATAATTAGACGTCATCGACAACTATTATGCCGCCGATGCGCGATTGCCCGATTACGTAATAGTTAAGTAATTTTAGGATTAATGACGGCCGCGACCAATTAAGGCGAGGTTATAAGTTGAAAATGGATAAGGGGGTTTTTTCATATGCCTAAAATCAGGGTTTTATTAATCGAAGATAATCGCCTCCTTCGCGAAGGAATTACCGCCATGCTTAATAAACAAACTGACATTAAGGCAATTTCTTCATCCGGCAATGGCGATGCCTTTGAGAAGGCCAAAAAACTGAAACCACAGGTGATTTTACTTGATTTAGGTCTAAAAGGCCAGAACAGCCTTAAAGTAGTTGAGGTAATTAAGGGCGAATTCCCGCAGATCGAAGTGATAGTGATGGATCTTATTCCGGTGCAGGCAGATGTGGTCGAATTCGTGAAGGCTGGTGTATCCGGTTTTATTTTAAAAGATGCTACGCTTGACGATTTTTTGCATACGATCAGATCGGTCGCCGAAGGGAAAAAGGTTTTACCGCCGCCTTTGACCGGATCGCTGTTTTCGCAAATAGTGGAGCATGCTATCCAAAGCGGAAAAGTGGACAGATTAATTAAAGCTGTTAAAATGACCCGGCGGGAACAGGACGTGATCGACCTCATTGCGGACGGAATGAGCAATAAGGAAATCGCCAATGAACTCAATATAGCTATTCATACGGTTAAGAGTCATGTGCATAACATCTTGGAAAAATTAGCTCTTCACAGCCGCCTGGAACTGGCCAGTTTTGCCTTTACCAAAGGAATAACTAAAAAGAAATCGAAGCGTAACCATGAAAACAATAAGTAATTATTCAATCTAAGGAATTAACTCCTTTTTCAATCCTATGGCCGATTGACGAACAGACCATAAAACCGATATATAATGGAGAGGAATATGCTGCCGAAGGTGTAAAGGATCTTCGGGAAAATATCATACAGTCATTTAGTTCTTGGGGGTTGATTAATGCGACTGATCAGTACCTTGTATTCCACGTTTCAGACATAATCCGGAATGTAATTAATCTCGAAAGTCGAGAAATGCAAACAACGTTAAGAAGAAAATCTTTTAAAGCTGAAACCCTGCCGCATCTGGAGATTTTGTGGCAAACATCCTTGTGGTTGACCCGGGATGGGCATGAGGCCGATAATTTGGTACAGGATACGTATGCTGAAGCTTGTCGGCTCTGGGATCAATCTATCCCCGATATAAATTGTAAGGCGTGGTTGTTTATGGTCTTGATAAAATTGTATTTAAATAATTTCCAACAGGAATCGCGCCCGCATGTCCCAATCATTACCAATAATGTCGAAGAAAGCTTTTTTTACTCTAATTCTATAAACGCAACTTTCGCTAACTTGCCCGAGGATATTCGGCTGGTCATGCTTCTGTCTATTCTTGGGGAATTTACTTATCAGGAAATAGCCGAAATATGCAGACTAAAATTAGAAATAGTTAAGTCAAGACTGTATCAAGGCCGTAAATCCATAAAAAAGGAGAGTTACAAGTCTACGCCGGACGCCTGTCTTGTGTCGTTATGATTGGCAATAATTATAACGAGGTGAATGGTAAATAGAAATGTATCACAATAATTTGAGCGGGAGGGGTAATTTCAGCATTCGGTTTTGAGTGGCGGTCTCGGGGGGGGCCGCTACTCCCGCTCATAAACTACGCGAACCTCATCGATCGTTGAATAACGCCTTAATCTTTCCCGCCGGCTGCCTGGTTATCTAACCGCGGGAAAGCTCATTAAACTACTAAAGCCGCACCGTACAAGCCAAATTTCGCGATTTTAAAAGATATATCCTAACGATTGAATACTTGCTAATAACATTATTATACATTACATTGGCCGAACCAAGCGGTTATATATCAATCTTAAATGCGATTTGAACTTAAAAGCTTTTGGAAACTATTACCAGCCGAATGGCTGCTTCAGGGAGAACCATATATTCAATATCGTGTTCATATAGATTTATTTAATCGAGCAGCTAATGATAATGAAATCAATTTAATTGAAAAATCCATAAGTAACCACAAATCAATTAAGAGGCTTTTTGATAACCAAAACCAGGACGGCTATTGGGGAGCGTCGAAAGATATTTTTACCTGGTGGCCCCCCAAAGATACTACTTTCTGGATATTAGGCGTTTTGGCTGAATTTGGCTTGAAAAAACATATAAGGAAAATCGCCGGCGCCTGTGAATATGTATTCAGCACCCAATTACCTAATGGCGGTTTTGGCTGGGCGCCGCCGCCTACAGCCGGCGATTGTTTTACCGGCATCCTGACCGAATCTTTGGCGAAGATAGGCTATGTTTCCGATCCAAGACTTCAAAAAGCTTGTAATTGGCTAATAGCGCGGCAACGCCTTGATGGCGGTTTCTGGTGCAAAAATACCGGTTTGCCAGGCAAGCCGAGGCAACATGAGCCGAGTTGCGCATTCGCGACTCTATGCGTATTGGGCGCGTTAAGTTTATTTCCAGAGCTTAAGAACACAGAAATTACCGATAGTTGTGTAGAATTTCTATTTCAATGCTGGGAGAATAGGGGGAAAATTAAATATGCCGGCCACGATTCCCAGGTTGGCCAGGGTTGGGATAAACTTAAATATCCTTTCACCGATTATCGAATCCTAAAATATCTTGATATTCTTACTCGATTTGATTATGCCTGCCGGGATAGACGGATGAAAGAAATCATCGAGCTACTTATAGCCAAACATGATAAAGATGGGCGTTTTTACGCCGAGTCTATACATAAGTGCTGGTCCGATTATGATTTCGGGCAGAAGAAAAGCCCCAGCCGATGGATTACTCTCCTGGTTTATCGCATAGCCAAACGAGTCATGGATGAGGAAAGACGGGAGTAATTTCCTGATAAATACTAACAATCAGGAATGGATTTTTATCTCCTGAAGCTTTTTCCAGGTGCTTTCAGAATACCAGATTTTCACGAACTCATCGATAGATTTTTTCTCGCTGGCAGCCATAACTTTAGCTATAGGATCACGTAAAAGTTTCTTTATACTGCTGAAGGCCGCGCTGTCTCTCTTTCCGAAATCAATCGCAGCCGCTTTAGCATCTTTTAATAACGCGCTTTCCGATGATATCTTATCGATTAAGCCCAGGCTGAGGGCTTCCTCGGCGCTGTACATGGCGCCGCTAAAAAATATTTTCTGAGCGTTTTTATCTCCAACCCGGTACTTGAGCATCTCAACGCTTCCGGCGAAAACCGATGAGCCGAATGTAATCTCGTTTAAAGATATTTTGGCTTTGCCCGCTGCCATGATTCTATAGTCGCAGGCCAGGGCCAGCATAGCGCCGCCGGCGATAGTGTGGCCATTGAGCGCGGCAATTATCGGCTTGGGGTAGGTGAATAAATAAGTGTAAAGATCGGTAAATTTCATTAAATATCTTCTAAATGAATCTTTTGGATAGCTTAGAAATTCGGGAATATCAAAACCGAAAGAGAAAAATTTTCCCGTGCCGGTAATAATAATCGTCCTTGCTGCCCCATCATTGACTAAATCTTCAAAACAACTTCTTATTTGCTCAACCATATTCTCATTAAAAGCGTTTACTTTGCCCCTGTTAAGAGTTACCATAGCGATACCGGCATCGATAGTGATATCAATAAAATTCATCCTGTCCTCCTTGAAAATCCTGCAATTAATTCAGGCGATTCGAGGAAATTTATTAAATTAAAAGCGGATTTACAAATGATATAATCAAATTGATTGTGAATTAAATGTTTTATTGAGTATTTGCTATAAAACTAGCAATAATATACTGCATTAGATATATTTATCAAGAACCTAATCTCCTTCGACATGCAATCGATTCTTGATCGCACGCCCCCTCTTTAAGTATTAATACTTGAC
>CAZFSN010000041.1:8671-18238 GCA_964521815.1 uncultured Ignavibacteria bacterium
CCACAATTATATTATGATCTTCTAAACAACGCCCGGCGGCAACAATTGCAATTAAATCAAAATCGTGATATCCAGCTTATGTTTATTGGCGAAAACAATAAACCTTTCTATTATACTATCGATAATTTAAACGCCGCCCGCACAATCAGTACAGATGATGTCTGGCCGGGGGGAAGCGGCGGTTTTTCATTGAGCGGTTCGGGTACTACCCTGGGAAAGCTTTGTATCTGGGATGCCGGTGGAGTACGGTTAACTCATCAGGAATTGAACGGCCGGGTAACTCAGATGGACAGCCCGGGCGGAACGCATTATCATTCCACTCATGTAGCTGGCACGATGATAGCTTCAGGCTATGTCTATTCCGCCAAGGGTATGTCGTATCAAGGAACTTTGGCGGCCTACGATTGGGACAATGATGCTTCCGAAATGGCCTCAGCCGCCGCCTCGGGGATGAATGTATCGAATCACTCCTATGGCTATGCCACCGGCTGGGATTGGTCGGGTGACTGGTACTGGTGGGGGGACATAACAATAAGTCAGGTTGAGGATTACGGTTTTGGTTTTTATGGTGCTACTGCTCATCAGTGGGATGCTATTGCCTATAACGCCCCATATTATACTATAGTTAAAGCGGCCGGCAACGATCGTAATGAAGGCCCCAGCCCCGGCGAAGGTCACTGGGTTTGGGACAGCGGTTCCTGGGTATGGAGTTATACTACACGAGATGTAGATGGCGGATCTGATGGGTACGATTGTATTTCGTGGATCGGTAATGCCAAGAATATCATAACCGTCGGGGCGGTAAATGATATTCCCGGCGGCTATTCCAGCCCCATTAATGTGATCATGAGCTCTTTCAGCGCCTGGGGACCTACCGATGATGGTCGAATCAAACCGGATATAGTGGCTAACGGCATAGAGTTATACTCCTGTATAGATGATGCCAATAATTCTTATACCAGTTTAAGCGGCACTTCGATGAGTACACCTAATGTTTCCGGATCACTGAATTTATTAGTACTTCATTACAAAGCCACTCATAATAATACAACGCCGTTGTCATCAACCATGAAAGCGACCATAATTCAGACCGCCGATGAGGCCGGCAGCTATACCGGCCCGGACTATAAATTTGGCTGGGGTTTGATGAACACGCTTAAGGCCGCCCAACTCATTCAGAATGATTCGCCGGATGATGAGTATATCATTGAGGATTTATTAAACAATAGCGATACGAAGGAATATTATATCACATCTAACGGCGTCGGTCCGATAAAAGTCACGCTTTGCTGGACCGATCCGCCCGGAACGCCGCCATCGCCGTCATTGAACCCGACGACAATTATGCTCGTAAATGATCTGGATATTAGGCTGGAAAACTTGACCACGACTACGATTTATTATCCCTACATCTTAAATCCGGCCAATCCCGGCGCGGCAGCCGGTACTGGCGATAATATTCGAGATAACGTCGAACAAATTTATCTGGCTTCACCGGGTACGGCAAGTTATCGACTTACCGTATCTCATAAGGGTAGTCTATCATCGGGACAGTATTATTCATTAGCTTCATCATATCCACTTGCCGATGAAATAAATAATGAACCCCCGGTCGCTTTATGCCAGAATGTAACTTCTTATATTACAAGCGGATGTGAGGCGGAGGCGTCTATAGATGACGGTTCATACGATCCTGATGACGATCCGATTGGCCTGGTGCAATTACCGGATGGACCTTATCCGCCCGGCCAAACTCAAGTTTCACTAATCGTGACGGACGATAGGGGGGGCAGCGACACTTGCCAGTCGATGGTAACCGTGCTGGATACACTCCCCCCTCAGCTTGACTGTCCGGAAAACATGATAGTCGATACTGAGCCTGATGAGTGCGGCGCTGTTGTTGAATACTTCGTGACGGCAACCGATAATTGCACATCCGTAAATGTCGATATCGATCCAGTGTCAGGTTCATTTTTTGAAACAGGTACGACCGCTGTACGGGCTATAGCCCAGGATCAATTCGGCAATGCCGATACTTGCTTTTTTAATGTAACCGTGAACGATAACGAACCGCCGACAGCCACTTGCCCCGATGATATAATCACCCCGAATGATCCCGGCCAGTGCGGAGCGATAGTAGAATTTATGTTAAACGCTTCTGATAATTGTACGGGCGTAACTGTCTTTTCTAATCCGATCTCCGGCGCGTTTTTCGAGATAGGGACAACATCGGTGCGGGTAATTGCCGCGGATGCTGCCGACAACGCCGACACCTGTTTTTTCAATGTCACTATTGAAGATACCGAAAATCCTGTCGTCACCTGTCCCGGCGACACCTCGCTGAATTACGATCCGGAGATAAGCGGGGCTATTCTGGTATATGAGTCGACTATTGAGGATAATTGCGCTATTGGTTCATTGATTTGTGATCCGCCATCCGGATCATTATTTAGCCTTGGTTCAACAGTTGTAACTTGTATCGGCCTGGATAGTACCGGCAATGCTGACACCTGCGTTTTTACTGTCACTGTTACCATTACGGGCGGCTACCCGTATCTGCCCGGCGACGCTAATATGGACGGCAAAAATACGGGGAATGACGTTACCTACCTGGTCAACTACTTCCGCTCCGCGCCAACCAGCGTACCCTGCTATTTTGACGGCGCTCTCGGTCTATTATGGGCTTCAGCCGATGCCAATGGCAGTTGCGACATAACCGGAAACGATGTTACCAAATTGGTCAACTACAACCGAAGTGACCCGACCGCTCCTAATGTACTGTTCTGCGATTTATATCAGCCGCTCTATCTCATTCAAGCCGATGTACCCGATCCGTTGCCTGACGGTTGGCCATTCTGCGAAAATCCTGTTGTAACCGGAACCAAGATTATTCCGACTTCACTTACGGAATAAGACACTAATTCGCTTGCGGCCGCTTGTCTTCCGGCGAGCGGCCCGACCGCGAATAAACAAATCGCCGATTTGACTGCCGCAATGCTTATGACATTGTCCAGCATGGCCCAAATAGATGTATCGTATATTGGCTTTTAATGCATTTAGCGTGATATATTTTTTAATAGCTTACATTAAATCAATATGCTATAATAAGCTTTGAAAGTGATAGCAACGATTTTCCGGTCCGAGTGAATTAAAATGAACTCGACCGATAAATAAGCCGCATTTTACAAGAAAATCAAGGAGGATATATGCCGGCCAAAAAGAAGACAGCCCCAAGAGGCGCGACTAAAAAAACGACCGCGAAAAAAACGGCTCCAAAACCCCCAAAAAATTTGCCCCAGATTAATCTTCAGCAGTTCCTTGAAGAGGTCAAGAAACGGGCTTACGAGATCTTTCTGGAACGCGGAGCGGGGCACGGTAACGATCTGGGCGATTGGATAAAAGCCGAAGCGGAAATAAAACAGCGCTACGGGATCAAGTGATTTGATTTGGGGCGACATTTGCTTTCACGTTCTAATTGACGGTGCTTATTTGTAAGCCCGCGTATTTATCAGTGTGAGAAACTAGTCAACTCGAGTGGTGCCCCATCCCCGCCTCAAAGGCTTTGTTGGAAAAGTCGCATGGCTGTCATTGCGTAGGAGCGAAGCGACTGAAGCAATGACGGACTTTAAGGTATTTCAACAAACCCGGAGTTTTGGAACAAGAAAATGAGATCAAGTACACTTAGCGCTCCTAACCCTTCCCCAGCTCCGGCCGCAACCTCTCCAGCTCCGGCAGGCTTTCGAATTGGCGCAGGCAGAGATTGTAATCGTCCTCGGGGATATCCGGGAACGCTTTCATCAACATCTCGCGATTGCAGGCGAGCTTGTTGAGGTTTTCGCAGGGGTAATCATCGCAATAAGCGCAGTTGGGGACGCCTCTGGCAATCACGCAGGGCCGCACCGGGCAGGTCTTGTCGGCTAGACGGCCATCGCTTAGGCAGCCATCGCATCTCACGTTCTCGGCGGTATACATCTGATGGCCGAGGTACTTGCGCCAGCCATCCACCAGTTTCTGCCTGAGTTCCGGGTCATCCGACCGGGCCGCGCACAGATCACAGCGGTAGCCGCATCGCGCGATTATTTTTATCATTGTTTTCTCATATTCGTGGTTGGCAGGCTTTTTTGCTTGCCAACATAAGGCCGGCGCACGTGGACAAACACCGGCCACGTCAAACCTGACAGTCAATTAAATTTGTCATTCCCGCGGAGGCGGGAATCCAGGACCTTTTAGCCGGTTAGTTGTTAACAATCATGGATACCTGCCTTCGCAGATATGACATTAAACAGTATCGCGTCTGGAGCACGGGGCTCCCGACATGTTATTGCTTCGTATATCTAATATAAATCTCTCAGTTTCAGCTTTAGCTTTTTTTCCTCACCATTGCGCTCGACGACAAACGTAAACTTCGTGCCGGTTTTTTCAGCCAGCAACTTACGAACGGCTGTTAAACCATCAAACAAAGCAACGTCTATGGCGTTTATCTCGCGAATGATATCGCCTTTTTTAAATCCCGCGTCTTTTGCGGGAGTATTATTCGGTACAAATACTACCTCAAGCTCATCATTATCGGTGCGCGCCAAAAGGATCCCGGAGTGATCCTCGGGAAAGTCTTTATTAAAGTTCTCTCCCTTTTCAAATATCAATCGTTCGTTGGCATAATCACAATAGATCGTGAAATGTCTGAATAGTGAGTTACCCAACCCACCGATTTCATCCGAAGTAGATATTGTGTCTGTTGAACCGGTATGAAAAGATGCCTTGGGATTGTTGACCTTGAAACCGGCAAAAGTAATATTTTCAAATTTTATATTCTTATAATAAAAATAATTAGCCGCACCATGCCCCATCCCCTCAACACCTTTTTTATCATTAAGATGCTTTGAGTTGGCGTAAGCGGCATTAATAGAGATACCGGAAGCTCCCAGATCGAAGAGCCAGGTTCCGGTGTATTTATCATCCAGGGTCGACTCGACCTTAAACTGATTCTCCTTGAGGTAAAGACCGATCTCCCGACCATCGCCGGAATATGTGAAAGAATCAGGATCAAACAGCGATATAGTTTCATTAGCGTAATCAACTTTGGTAACAAAGCGTGACAGGAAATCATACCCCAAGATGCCGTCTATTTTTATCCCCAGCACTTTGTTAAGCTCCGACATGTCAATCACGGCCACAGTCTGCTCATCGAAAGTAATACCTTGAAGACGATATGATGGCAGTTTAGCGAAACTAACATCAACCTGCCCGCCGGCGCCAGCTCCTTTGATATCTCCTTCATGTTTAAGTCCGAGTTTATCGGCAAATTTCTTCGCGATAACAGACATCCCGGCGCCGGTATCCAATATCCACATGGTTTCCCTGCAATCAATTATCACGGGAACGTAAATATGATTTTCAACGAATCGTATAGGGATATTTTCGGCGCTATTGCCATAAGTAAAATGATAATCTTTAGCTATCTCATCGGGAGCTTCAAAAATCGACTGATCTATTTCGGGATTAGAGACGTATTGGGTAATACTTACCAGCTGATCCTGGCCGGTTGAATGATGAACTTCTTTAACCCGGAACGCCACCATTAAACCATCTACCTCTCGATAATCATCATAATAAGCGTCATGGCTTTCTACTCCTTCGATTGAGATAATTTTTTCGAGAAGATAATTATCGGTATTGATAAACATCGTCAGCTTATCTGTGTTTATAGTATTGGTTATCTCGATGATATAGCATGGCTGGCCATCGATTTCGTCTGTGTTAATGTATTTCACCGCGAATGTTCTAAGATTTGGATCAGCGTATTTATATTCATCGATAAGTAATTTAAGCTGTCTGCGTTTGATAGCGGCATCATCGAAATTAGTGATTTTCTGAAGTTTACCGTTTTGGTCTAAAATCCAATCATAGTCGGTGTTTTTTCCCTGTGTAAACTTAAGAATACCAAGATCGGCTTCTGTGCGAACCTTTCCCGGTTTCTGTTCCCAATATTTCAATTCACCTTCAAGCCCGCCGATTGATAAATCTGCCTCGTAGTACTGAGAACGTTCGGCCTTCAATCGATCAAGCCCGCCCATAGCCAGAAAATGCTCGTTGAGGATTTCATACGGGTTCTCTACGCCGGTTTGCCCGGAAGCTGTTGCGGTAATGAATATTGAGAAAAACACTGCGTATAAAGCTTTTTTAGTTGTTAGCATAATCCACTCCTTTCGCGGTTTTCTTTAGTAGACGAAAACTTTAGTAGAATGTTTCGTTATAGAAATAGTAGTCAAGATTAAATAGCTATCACTTTTTGTCGCGTTGTCGGGTACCCTCAGCCGGTTGAATATCCTATTCAAATCGAAGGCTGTGTACCGTCTCTTTGAAAATCGGCTGGTCTTTCGTGTAATTACGCTTCAGGTTTCACGTTACAGCTTTTATAATTCATCACTTTTGGCAAAGTCATTTAGAATCTTATAAAATATATTTCTGTGATATTTCGCGCCCGGCCGGTTCAACTTCTACTTTCCGATTCTGTCCGCTCCTATCGATATCGACTGTGACCTTAGTTTCGTTTCTGGAATCGCTATAGCCGGCGACTATGGCGGCGGCCAGCCTTAAATCCTGTTCATCGGCGGTACCGCTCAAAACAGCCAACGGCGATCCGGTATCTTTCACCTCGATTACATAATCATCCGGCTTGACCAAAGACTGAAGATTGTCGTTATCCTTTTCATCCCGGCCGACTATCAACCTGGCTTTCGGCGACAACCGGAAATGACGTCCCAGGCGGAGCAGGAAGATATCGTTTGAGTCATATGTGTCTTGATTGGCAAACAGGTCTTTCAATCTGGCGGCATAATTGGGGTCGGTCAGAAGGCATCCCCCGGCCGGCGTGGCATAGTCGGTCAGACCGAATTTATCGGCCAGTTTTATCTGGATTTTGCGGGACCGACCGTTGATATCCAGAAACCAATCACGGGAAATAAGCCCTTCCAGTTCGGGAATTGTCGGTTCGAGGATTTTGCCGGACAGCGGCCGGACGATTTTACCGGTCAATCCGGCGGCTTTTTCGATTTGCCTGAGTGTCGGTTTCATCTGCGACATGGGGCGCTGACCGACTACCTCACCGGTGATAATGAAATCGGCGCCGGTTTCGCGCATATATTCCCCGGCTCGGCGAAGCATCATGATTTTGCAATCGATACAGGGGTTTAAGTTTTTGCCATAGCCATGTTCTGGATTTTTGACCATATCGATAAATTCGCGGCCCAAATAGATGGCTTTATGAGTGAAACCAAACCTGGCGGCATCGGCATGGAAACGGGCGATTAGCCCGGCCGAATATTGTGTGGGAGAAAGGCCGGTATTAAAATTAACGGCCTCGACTTCCACGCCGTGTTCCAACATAATCAGGATAGCCAGCGAGGAGTCGAGGCCGCCGGAATAAAGCGCGACCGCTTTAGGCTTGTTCATTGTCAATTATTATCGATCACAAGATATCTAAAATCATCGATTTTTAAGTTACGCCTTCGCATCCTCAAAATGATAGTATTTATTGTAATCGATTTTGCCCAAAGTCATTTCTGCCATTGTCTTTTTTAGTTTTTTATGAAGATCATCCCAGAATTCAAACGAGGCGCAAGCATCCTTGCCCTTGCAACCGGGTTCATCCTTGATGTCCATGTTACAGGAACTAAGTATAAATGGGCCTTGAGTGGCGATTAAAATATCCAAAAAGGAGATTTCCTCGCGTGGTTTAGCCATTTTATAACCGCCGTTTACGCCTTTATAGCTGAGAAGAAAACCTTTCTGCGTAAGTTCTTTCAAGATTTTGGCTAGGTATTCTCTGGGGATCTTTTCGTTTTCAGCTATTTCATTGATACTGCAGGTCCGGCGCCCATTTACCGCCGCGACATAGATCAGTGCGCGTATTGCGTAATCTGCTTTTCTTGAGATTTGCATACCCACCTCTTTCGTTAAATGGTCATGAGCGTTAATGTTAATAATTTACATAGTTCCATGTCAAGTACTTTTGAGAAATTTAGGCCCATTTTACATGTTAGCCATATTATCCTTTACAGCCTTTAAATTCCTATTATATCTATGAAATCCATATTCCTTTATAATAGTTCCCGCATATATTGTTTCAAATTCGGCCTGAGTAATATTAGTGTCTTTAGGATTTCCTGCAAAATCATTGCTTTTGACCTGAAATTCGGATACTTGAGTTTCGGGGATATTATTATTGAAAGGACATTCAAGCTGACAAATATCACAACCAAATACATGATTACCCAGCAATTCCGGATCGATTAGATCTCCCGCGTGTTCGATTGTTAAGTAGGAAATACATCGGGAGGCATTAAGTATATGAGGTCCCCCCAGAGCGCCGGTTGGGCATTTATCCAGGCATTTCCGGCAATCGGCACAATGATCCGCGGATGGTTGGTCGGGTTCAAGTTCAATATTTAAAAACAGTTCACCGAGGAAAATAAAGCTGCCGATCTTTTTATTAATAAGCAGAGTATTTTTGCCCCGCCAGCCAAGACCGGCTTTTTGCGCCCACAGCTTATCAAGTGTCGGGGAGCTATCCACGGCTATTTTGCCTTTGGCTAGAGGTTCTAATTCTTGAATATAAGCCAATAATTCCTGTAATTTGGCGCGAATGACTTTTTGATAAGGCTTACCTCGGGCGTAAATCGAAATATAAGGCTGAGCTTTACGATAATTCGGTTCTTTATAATAATTAATCCCAACGGCCGCAATCGATTGCACATCAGGGAAAAACAGCCGAGGGTCGCACCGAAGACGCGGATTTCTCGCCAAATAATCCTGTTGCCCGTGAAAACCCTTGTTCAGCCAGTTTAGCAGATGGTGATGTTCGGAGGGTTCGTACTCCGGGCGACATATTCCAACCAGGTCGAATTCCAGTTGCCCGGCCTTCATCTTGATTAGATTTTTCAATTCCGAGTTCATCATTTGCCTTATGGCCGGATTTTCCTGGTAATCGCCGCCGGCTTAACGTGGACATAATTCCCCTTGCGCGCCAATAGTATATAAGTCTACCCGCTAAATCAAGAATAAGTTTCATCTACCGCTTAAAATTTTCATTAACTGATATTATCATTCGATTAACAAAATTGCTGATATGTAAAATAAAATCAGTCTTAAGCCATGATTAATTCGAAATATTTTTTAAACCTTGACAAACTTATTCGCCGGCATATATTGATTGTCGCGACGCGGGGTGGAGCAGTCTGGTAGCTCGTCGGGCTCATAACCCGAAGGTCCCTGGTTCAAATCCAGGCCCCGCTACTAATCTTAAATTCCACACTAATTATACCAGACACAAAAATCCTATAACCGTTAGGTTGTAAATCCTGCTTCCCTATAATCGAGCCTAATGGACGGATATTCATCATGAGTATTGGGGGATCGGCTATTTCCCGTAGCCCGGCTATAATAAACGGAGACGAAAAGCAAAGCGGGGCGCGAATAATACGCCCCGCTAAAATAATAATTTAATCAAATGCTATTTCAATAATAACAGCTTTTCAGTAAGACTTTCCTGTCCGGCTTGAATTTTAT
>CAZFSN010000042.1:0-18130 GCA_964521815.1 uncultured Ignavibacteria bacterium
CGGCGGTCACCTCGTTTTCCTGCATCGCCTGAAGCAGGGCCGCCTGGGTTTTCGGCGGCGTCCGATTGATTTCATCGGCCAGCACGATATTGGCAAACACCGGGCCACGGACGAATCTGAATTCGCGAGCGCCGGTGGATTTGTTCTCCTCGATAATCTCGGTGCCGGTTATATCCGATGGCATCAAATCGGGCGTGAACTGAATGCGCGAAAATTGCAGATCGAGAGTTT
Organism: uncultured Ignavibacteria bacterium; assembly: GCA_964521815.1. Taxonomy (GTDB): domain Bacteria; phylum Zixibacteria; class MSB-5A5; order UBA10806; family 4484-95; genus JAAEQD01. The sequence goes on from CAZFSN010000042.1 coordinate 232, forward strand.
TGGCCAGCGATGATATCATCAGCGTTTTCGCCAGGCCGGGTACGCCCACCAGAAGGCAGTGCCCGCGTGCCAGTATCGCTATAAGAAGCTCCTCGATTACTCTGTCTTGTCCGACAATGACCTTGCCGAGTTCTTTTTTTATCCGGCTGAAACCCTCGTTTAATCTTTCCACTGATGCCAGATCGCTTTTATCCGATGCCATTTTTCCTCCAAATTACTTAAGTCGAAATAATATTTTCTGCTTTTCTCATTACGAAACCGCCGCTTCGTAATGCATTACCGGGGCAGACGAGGACGTCTGCCGCCAACTTGGATTTTGGGTCATGTCATTGCGAGAAGCCCGTAGGGCGACGAAGCAATCTGTAACTTGTTAGGTAGCAAACTGACAGATTGCACATAGTGCCTTGACGGCTTTACTCCGCTTTCGCGGGAATGACAATACATAATATGTTATTTTACTCATTACGAAGCTCCTGGTTCATAATGTCCCCGGGGCAGACGAGGACGTCTGCCGCCCACATGCGCCAAGACTGTGCCGCATAAAAGTGACGGATTGCCGCGTCGTCCTTCGGACTCCTCGCAATGACGTTCAACAAGCCTCGACTATTTTCTCTCATAAATATTATACGCAATTAAAACTTTAAAAGGAAATTTTTTGTTATATTTTTGTATAAATGAATTAGCTATGTCCGATATCGGAATAAATCTGAAAATATTGGGAAAATGAGGAAGTTATGGATATTCTGGAATTCATCAAATCGCGCCGGTCAATCAGGAAATTTCTGGATAAACCGGTTGACAGAAAATATATCTCGCAAATATTGGAAGCCGCCAGATGGGCGCCATCGGCGGGCAATTGCCAGCCCTGGCGTTTTCTGGTTGTTACCGATAAGAAGAAAATCAAGAAATTCGATCCGTTTTTTCATCAGCCTTGGGTAATAAACGCCCCGGTTGTAATAGTAGTGCTGGCCTCGCCGGAGGATACGCATAAACACTATGGTCCCGACAGCATCTGGTATATTCAGGATTGCGCGGCGGCCTCCCAGAATATGCTTCTGATGGCGCATGGACTTGGCTTAGGCGCGGTTTGGGTGGGAGCGTTCTCCAAAGAAGCGGTCAGAGATACCCTTGAGATTCCATCCAATTTGGAGGTTTTCGGATTAATCTGCCTGGGCCATTATCACACCAACGGCGCGGCTATCCTGGATGGTGATAATTTTACCAATGATGAAAAGCGAAATCGTAAGAGCTTGTCCAAAATAGCTTTCGAGGAAAATTTGAATTCTCCCTGGCTGGATTGAACCGATATTTTCATCTGCCGGAACCGATAAAAAGCCTTTGAAATAGATTAACAATTATTATATTATATTAATCAGTACAGCAGTTTTATTTGATCAAAGCGATTAAATAAAATTGAATCCTAATAATGATATTTTTGGGCTATGACAGGAAAGCAGGCTGATATGAATTCCAAGATGATCTTTTTTGTTATCGTAATAGTCCTTACCGCCGCCTCATCGGCCAGGACCGCCGACTGGCAATTTAAAGGTTTAGCCGGATGCAAAGTTATATCATTGGCGGCTGATCCGGTCAACGATCAGAATATTTGCGCCGGCACGGATTCGGGGCTATATGTAACTTTCAATGGTGGAACCAATTGGGATGCCAGGATTTCCCTGGAGCATAGTTTCCCCTGTCTGGCCTATCCGCCTCTGGCCAGTGATACGATTTTGGCTCTGGCCAGCGATGGCGCTGTATCGAACGGTTTATATTATTCCAATACCGCCGGCAATTCATGGTCAATGATATCAGCCTTTAGTAATCCGAGGAGAATGGGTTTTGATCCGGTTAATCCCGGATTTATGTATTTGTGCTTCTCCGATGGCATTCTTAAATCGCAAGATTATGGCCAGAGCGTGGCTATCGCCAACAACGGTTTACCGGACCTGGATATTCTCGATGTAGTCGGGGATGGCGCAAATGACCTTGAGGCTTATGCTGTTGGAACAAATTTCCTGGCACATACCGTTGATTTTGGCAATATCTGGACTGAGATTACCGGTCAGTTTGATGTCCCTAATTATAATCCTTATCGTCTGGCATTCGAGCCGAACGGGCCGGAAACTCTGTACGTTACCTGTTACGCCTATTTCGCTCATTCATTTAATGGCGGCCTCACCTGGAATTACACTACGATGACAGCTCTTGAAATAACGCCGATTGTATGTGATCCGGATGTGCCCGGCCGGCTGTTTGTCGGATCGGCCGCGGGTGGGGGCGTATTTATTTCGACCGACGCCGGTGTAAGTTTTAATGCTATCAACGACAACCTCGGCGATCAGCATGTCCACAGCCTGGCTTTAGATTCAAACGGCGGGCTTCTGGCCGGCACGGATGATGGCGTCTATTACCTGTCCGCGCCGATAGGTATCGGGCAATCCGACCCGGCTCAACCGAAGTCGATTCGTCTCGGTCAAAATTATCCTAATCCATTCAATGACCGCACTAATATCGAGATTAATTTAGGCGAAAATACAAACGGCCTGGTTGAAGTCTATAATATTTCCGGCAGGCTGGTAAAAAAACTGTATGAGGGTATAGGCGGCCGTCAGATTTTAAACTGGGATGGGTTGAACGATAAAGGCAGGTCGGTTTCATCGGGTATATATATCTATAGTCTGAAAACCGCCAAAAACAAGATATACAAGCGAATGACATATTTAAAATGAATACTTTCGACTACTAACTTATTCCAACCGGCCCGGCTATGATCGATTTTTTGATGCTTCCTATTGAATCAAAATAACATATAGATGCTTGACAATTCGGGTCATTATGATTAATCTTCAAAACCATGGAAAAAACAGAAAACCACAAACGGGGCAAAAGAAGGCTTTACTGGGCGAATCTGCTTCACTTTTATCAGCCCCCGGATCAGGACAGATCGATTCTGGAGCGGGTAGTTAACGAATCGTATCATCCGATCTTAAGAATATTCGAACAGATCCCTTCGGCCAGGGCGACCGTGAACATCCCGGCGTGTTTGATTGAGCTTCTGATAAAAACAGGTTTCGGCAGAATTGTGACGCGTCTGCGGAAATTGGCCGAAACGGGCCAAATCGAATTTACCGGTACGCCGCGGTTCCACCCGTTTCTGCCATTTACCCCCGATGATGAAGTTGATCGTCAGGTAATCCAAAACACGAAAATCAGCGGTAAGTATTTCGGTTTATATTTTAATCCGCGGGGTTTCTTTTCGCCGGAGTTGGCTTACAATTCGAATGTCGGTAAAACCGCCGCCCGTCACGGTTACCGCTGGCAGGCGGTCGATGAAATTACGATAAACGGCCAGCTTGATCAATTGCCCTATGACCGGCTGTATATGGATAAAGCCGCCGGCGGACTGGTGCTTATCCCCCGCAATCGGCGAATTTCCGAAGCTATCGCCGGCAGTATCTATGCCAGAGACAACATCCGCAATACCAATGATTTTATTAATCTGGCTAATAATCAGAACAATAAATTTATTTTTACCGCTAACGATGTCGAGCATTTTGGACATCACCACAAAGGCGGGCAGACACTGATGAGGTTATTGTATCGCGATTCGAGATTGACATCCGTGACCGTATCCGAATTGTTAGGCCATATCAGAAAAAAAGAATACTGTAAAGCGGTGCCATCGGAATGGACCAGCACGCCCGGTGAGCTTAGTAAAAATCAGGTCTTTTATACCTGGAAAGACCCCTCCAATCAAATTCATAAAGCCCTGTGGGAACTTTATAATATCGCCTACTCGGAAATCAAAAACGCCGGGCAATCAGGCGATATCCTTCACAACCGGGCCCGCGATTTATTGGCGGCCGCCGCGCCGTCCTGCAGCTTTTTCTGGGCTTCCTGCCGGCCCTGGTGGTATGGCGTTTATCCCGAAAACGCCGCTACCGGCATATGTCTGGCTCTGTATTCGCTTTTGGGTCCGCCGCCCAAGATCAAGAACAAGACTTTCAAATTGAGAGAGACTATTTATAACCTGGTACAGCAATTCAACGCCAAAGGGGAGGCCAAGAGGCTTCAACTGCAATTTCTAAAATCCAGGGATATCGATCCAAAGAAGTTTTTCAGTAAATAAACTTGATTAATTCAAAATGAGACCATGAAAAAAGGACCCGGCGGACCGAGTCCTCAGGCTGTTGACAAAATTGCGATCTAAGTTCAGACGGGTCGTAGCGAAGCGTGACCCGTCTGTCAAGCCCCGTCGGGTCACACCCTAACGGGCACGACCCGACGTAACATATTGTTATTCTTAAACTTCGCCGGCTTTGTCAAAAATCTCAAAACTCGGCTAACCGAGTCATCTTTATATTGCCCCTCGCAAAACTTTATTTCAGAAGAGTCATTCTGCCGGAATATATTTGATCATCAATCCGAATCGTATAGTAATAAACTCCCGAGGCTTTATCAGCGCCGTTCCAATAGAAATCGTGCCGGCCGGCTTGTAGATAAGCTTCATCAGTCGAAACGACTCGCCCCAGTATATCATATACGGCAAATTGCACGCGCGCCGGATGATCGAGGCCAAACGATATTGTCGTGTTGGCGTTAAACGGATTCGGGTAATTGACCGGCATCGAAAACGCTTGCGGCGTAAGGTCATCATCGATATCCGTGACAGTAGGATAGTAACCGGTCGCTAAAAGCAAATCATCCTGGCTAACATCGAGCGTATCGAGTTCCGGGTCGCGGAAAGGATTGGCCGGACCAATCAAAGCCTCGTCGTGACCGACATAACTGCCGAGTTTGACTCTGACATCAAGTTCGTAAGCCATATTATCCTGATTTATTTCCGGCTGCCAATCGAAAAGGGACAGCCTGATTTTATCCCGGTTGCGCTGATAATTTAAAAGGACCATTGAACCATCGATACACGCGCAGTAAATGTCCCAATGCCACCAGTGGAAAATACGATGGAACTCGCTGAATAGGCCATCCCAATTATACACCTGGCCGGCATCGCTGGTGATAACGATTGACACCGAATCCTGCGATTCGAGATCTACTGCCGGCGCCAGATCAGCCCAAAGCCAGACGACATCATGATGGTAATGATGGTGCGGATTGCGCAGCAGGAATTTCAGATGGTTGACATCGACGAAAAGCGAATCTTCTTCGGGTTCAGGTTCGATTGCAAGCGCCATACTGGCAATACCGCCGCCGAAAGTGGATACCCAGACGTTACCCGATGAATCGAACGCGATATCCGAATAAAAATCGCCCCATACCAGATTGGAATCAGGCGCGACAAATGACGACCATTCGCCACCCGATGTTAATACGCTTAAAGCGTAATTAGTGCCTATCCACAAATCGCCGTTGTCCGGTCGAATTTCCATAGAATATATATAATTCGCGACCAGGGGCGAATTAGTGGTGTTGTATACGGTCCACTCATCGCCGGTTTTCCGCGCCAGGCCGAACCCGTACGTACCGAAATATACCGCTGAATTGCTAGGGTCGGCTTTTATCAATTGGATTCTGTTGGATGGCAGACCGCTGTTCGATAGATTATAAGTACGCCAGACTCCGCCCGAATACGCTACCGCGCCGCCATCTAAAGTAGCAATCCAGAGAACATCGTTTTGCCGGTCATAATCGAGCCCCTTGATATAATCGGTAGGTAGATACGTTCCCGGATCGACTTTAAATGTTTGTTGCTGGTTATCGGCATAATTATACTCGGTGCGATATTCATTTCGATACCTGATCCAGCCCGCATCGTTAAACAGGGTCACGCCGCCCCCATAAGTCGACACGGCGCGATATGAGGGTGTAATTTCGATACCGGTGATTATCGAACTGATCTCCAGACCCTGGTTTAAAGCCGACCAGGAGGAATCAATCAGGTTCATTTTTGAAAGGCCCTCGCCGATAGGTTGAGTATCAAGATTACCGGAAGCTGAACCGACATATAGCGAACTATTATCATAGGCGATACTATAGGCATAATTAATCATTTGGCCGGTATTATCATGATTAAACACGCTCCATTCACTGCCATTTTTGACAAACAACCCGCGGCCATTACTTCCAATAAGTACTTGACCCGCCGGACTTGCCTCGAGGCTTGAAATATAATCAGTTTCAAGGGGGCTGTTTGTCATCGTATATGGCACCCATTCGGCCTGGCTGACCGATACGAAAGCCACCACTATGATCATGATTGAAGTCAGTATTTTTTTCATTTTATTCCTCATTGTTATTAACTGCGTTTCTTGCTCAGCCATAATATAATCGCAAATATCAAGCCTTACTAACAATTAATTAAGGGATTCCGGCTAATAGTTGTAATACTATGAAACACATAATGTTGAATTATTGTTATAGGCCTAATAGAGAAAATGTGGTCAAGTTAACAAGTTGAACAATAATATAAAATTTGCACAAATTGTTCAAATTCTATACAGCTATAATGCTGGATTAGTTAGTTTTTTTGCATAATTTTCCTTCAAAATCAAATACCTGCAAACCGTTTACCAGAAATCTTGAATGAGAATATTTGCACTTATCGGCAATTAATCAGTTTCATGGTAATTGGTCATAGTCCTATTGTATAAAACGTAACTTGTTGTGCTACATCGCGCCGGCGCTGTTCAATTTTTGCACAGCTGAGATCGGTTTTCAGTCTAAAATAGTCAATAAGTGGTTTTTAAGACTCGCCAAGAAAAAATATGACATAATTTGTCATATGGCTTGATTTATTCGGGTAAACAGTTTATTATAACGCCCGGAATATAATAATCGGTTTTGATGCGCCTTTAGCTCAGCCAGGCAGAGCAGCTGACTCTTAATCAGCGGGTCGAAGGTTCGATTCCTTCAAGGCGCATGTTTTTATTTTATAATACTTAGCAAATCCCCGTGTTGCCTAGTTCCCTAACCCGATTTTCCCGCGCCGTCAGGAATCCTTTCCTGACGGCAGAGTGTGCATACATAATAGTTGCCAGGTGAGGGCACCTGGCAACACGTATAATGAGGGCACCCCGCTACACGTAAAACCCCGCCTCACTCGCTGGTCATAATAAACAGCGGCAGCATCTCGAAACTCTTGTAGTAAGGGCGAAGTCTTTCCGTGTTGTAATATTTTTCGACATTAACGAATTTTTTGGTGGTGGTGACCACATCGATAGGCACGTTATCGTAACGGCCGTTTTTAAGCACTACCAGACGGCCGTGTATGCCCTTGAGGATCAAATCCAGCGCCAGGTTACCATAGGCCATCGGCACGATTGAGTCGATCGAATCGGGATCGCCGCCGCGCACCAGGTAGCCCAGTTTCTGGGTGATAACATTAATCGGCTTACCGTTGTTGAAATTGGGCGAAAGCTCTTTTAACTTGGCCGAAACCAGATCGCCGATACCGCCAAGCTTGGCGTGTCCGTAAGCATCCCTGGCCATATCCTGAAAGACCATCTCACTGCCTTCGAACATGGCGCCCTCGGAGACTAAAACCACGGAATATTTGCTGGGATTATTGCGCCGGTCGCCGACTAACAGCTCGGTTAGTTTTTCCACATTAAATTTGTATTCCGGGATAACGCATCGGTTAGCCGCCCCGGCCATAGTCGGAAGCATGGCTGTGAACCCGGCATAGCGACCGAACACCTCGACTACCAAAAACCTCTCATGCGAACCCGCCGAGGTCCGCAGATTGTTGGTCATCATGATAGTTCGAGTGACACAGGTGCTGAAACCGATACAATAATCGGTGCCCGGTACATCGTTATCCATAGTCTTGGGAATAGCGACTACATTGACGCCCTCCTTGTACAGGCGGACGCCATAACTGAGTGTATCATCGCCGCCAATTGGGATTAGGTAGTCGATACCCAGCCAGTCCAGGTTTTTGATGACCTCGTCGGTTAAGTCGTTCATTTCGGCATTGCAGGTATCCCGAAGATGAAGTGGTACGTTGGCTTTGGCTACATGTCCGGGATGAGTTCTGGAGCTATGCAAAAACGTACCGCCGGTCCGGCCGGCTCTGTTGACCAATTCCTCGGTTAAGACCTGGAAATTATCGCTATTGTTAAAATCTTTATCGCGAACAATTTCAATCGCGCCGGCCCAACCTCGACGAATACCAATGACTTTGTAGCCTTCCCTGATAGCCCTGATCGTGACCGCTCTGATCGCCGGGTTCAGCCCGGGTACATCTCCGCCGCCGGTAAGAATCGCGATTACGCCCTTTTTTTCATTGATATTTGCCACACTACTACCTCCGTTTTATGTTCTATCGGCCTCTATAATACCAGACCGTCAAAAAGACAATTAAATATTTGTTATACGCTCTGTCCAGTCGATTGCCTTATTATAATACTCGCCCGCCATTCTCTTTTTTACTATACACGAATTAACCTGCCCGATTGACCTAAAGTTTCATTCGTTTCATAGCTACTATATCGGTAAAAATCGAGATTGCTTTCGCGCGAACTAAATTAAGGGAGATGTCATCATCCGGCAGGCTGCGCCGAATATTTCCCGATCGGTGTTTCTCTGTTACTTCATAAATGAATAGTTTTCATTTTTATCTAAGGATATTGTTTTCAAGTACCGATAGACCTATTAAGTTTACTGGATTAAATTATGGATAAAGCGACAATCGTCAATCAAATCCGCCTCGATAATAACCTGCTTTCTATGCCGCAAGTTATATCAGAACTACTGGAAATGACCAGTAATGATAATTTTTCGGCGGGAAAACTGGCTAGACTGATCCTTAAAGACCCGGCTATAACCAGTAAAATTCTCAAAATGTCAAATTCCTCTTTTTATGCCAGACCGGTGAAAATTAAAAATCTGGACAATGCCATATCAGTTTTGGGAATAACTACGGTTAAATGTTTGGCCCTGGCGACTTCTATATTCCAACCCAAACAAATCGCCGCCAGAGCAGGTATAGAAATTAATGCGTTTTATACATATATACTCTCAGTCGCCTCGGGAGCCGAATTATTGGCCGGCGTTATAAAGTATCCATTGCCGGAGGAAGCTCTAATCGCCGGGCTTTTACAAGATGTCGGGATATTATATTTCCTGCAACATCACCCGGATGAATACAAAACGGTCCTGGAAAAAAACAAAAATGGACAGTCGCTGTCGGAAGCGGAGATGGAATTGTTCGGCATTACCCATTGTGAAGTTGGCAGCCTTCTGGCCTTGACCTGGAAACTCCCTAATAGAATAGTCCAGTCCATTGCTCATCATCATGATTTAGCCGCCGCCGGTGAAGAGGATGTTTTGGGGAACATAGTGAAATTAAGTATTTTGCTGACCTATGACAGGTTTTCCGAGCCCGGTCCCGATAGCGCCGATTTACCCAAGAAAATCGAACGCTTGCTAGCGCTGCTCGATATCGATAGAGAACAACTAAATCAGGTAACCATCAACCTTCTGGCCAGGATGGTTGAGATAGCGCAGAGTATCGGCATAGATATTAATGACACGGAGGGGCTTTTAGTCAGGGCCAATCAGGAGATCTGGAAATCCTATCTGAAGATCGAACGGCTTTTCAAGGAACATGAGGAAATCAACCAGCGGTTACTGGAACAAGAACGCGAAAAGGGGGCATACGAAGCTAAAAATATAGCTTTAGCGACTTTATCTCACTACCTGAATAATACTGTTATGGTGATTTCCGGTCATTCCGAACTTCTGGCGATTTTACAATGCAATGGAGAGATCGATAAATTAAACGAACAGCTGCCGGTGAGCGTCGGAATTATTAAGTCCGCGATAAACAAAGTTATAGCCGTTATGCATGAAATACGGGAAATATCGCCGATAGACGAGGTGGAACGTTTTAATAAATCCAAAGCTATTAATATAGATGCCCGCGTAGAAAAGCGTTTGATCCAAATGGCTATGGAACCGGATGCGATTTTTCCGCCGAAAAATAAATAAGAAAAACTGATTCAATCGAAATTCCGGATAGTCTTTATAGCATACAATATATGACTGCCAAAATTATTTTTTTTGATAATTAATATACTTATTGGATAACGCCCCCGGATGTCAGAAGCATTTTACTTTTTCCAGAACGATGGCAACAGAAGCGCCATCACCGTAAACAACTCCAGACGGCCCAGGATCATACAGAAACTTAGGAAAAGTTTGCCGATTTCCGGAATGCCGCCAAAATGCTCCAGTGAACCTACTTTACCCAATCCCGGTCCGATATTGGCCAGACAGGCAATAACCGAGGAAAAAGATGTTGTTATATCAAGACCTAAAGCGGCCATAAACATAGAACCGGCTGCGAATATAATTATAAAGAGAATGAAAAAGCCGGCAATCGATTTGGCCGTATCATCACTGATTGGATTTTCGCCGATTTTGATAGCCACTACGGCATTGGGGTGCACAGCCTTGAACAACTCCGACCGGACAATATTCAAAACCACCAGAAAGCGGGATATCTTCATGCCGCCGGCGGTCGACCCGGCGGAACCGCCTATAAACATCAATACGATTAGCAGAAGCCTGCCAAATACGGGATAGGCATCGAAATTATCGGTTCCGTAACCGGTGGTTGTGCCGATCGACACCGTTTGAAACAGAGCCTTTCGAAATGCCACCAGAGGATCATGGTGAATCGATAAAATAGCGACCGTTAAAATGACCGTTGAGATTCCCAAAATCATGGCATAAGCGCGAAACTCCGGATCTTTAAATATCTTAAGGGTATCTCTTTTCGCGAAAAGATAATAAAGGTAGAAATTCACGCCCGCGGCAAACATGAAAAAGCTAACCGCATATTCTATGGCCGGATTGTTAAAGCCGCCAACCGAGGTTGTAAGGGTTGAAAAGCCTCCGGTTGACATGGTGGTAAAACTATGGCAGATCGCGTCATAAAGGGACATGCCTAATATTTTTAGTACCAGGATTTCCGCTATTGTGATACCGAGATAAATTTTCCATAAAATAGCCGATGTTTCTTTCAATTTAGGCCTGAAACTGCCGGTTATAGGGCCGGGCACCTCCGATTTAAACAGATGTTTGGCGCCCACGCCCAGACGCGGAAGGATCGCTATAAAGAGCACGATTATGCCCATGCCGCCGAGCCATTGAGTCAGCGACCGCCAGTACAGAAGCGCCCGCGATTTGCCCTCGATTATAGAAATAGCGGTCGAGCCGGTGGTGGTAAAGCCGGATACCGCTTCAAAAAAGGCGCTCGAAAAATGTCTGAAAGTGTGTTCGAACATAAACGGCAATCCGCCGAAAATACCGGCGAATACCCAGCCGAAAGCGGTGACTACCAGGGCTTCCTTGATATAAAGATCTTTGGTCTTTTTCAAGCCGATTAGAAACATGATCAAACCGGAAACACCGGTTAATACAATCGAATAAAAAAAGGAGTTTATCGCCTGGCTGTCATGATCGATAAACGCCCAGATCAGCGAGGTCGACATGGCGATGGCCATGACTATCATGAGCAATCCGATCAGCCTGATGCTATAACGTATATCCATTAGACTGTCTTAAACAGGTTTTCTACTTTAGGCCTGACTTTTGGAGTAGTAAAAACGATAACCGTATCGCCGGCTTCGATTATATCATTTCCCGATGGAATAATTACGCCTCGTTTGCCGGCTATCGCGCCGATAATCGTGCCTTTGGGGATTTTCAGGCTCTTGAGTATCTTCCCGACCACTTTTGAACCGCCGGGCACGGAGAATTCTAAAATTTCGCCCTTGCCAAGCTCAATATCTGTCACCGAAATAACTTCTCCGGTCCGCACATATTTTAAGATTTTATTGGCGGCAAACCTTCGGGGCGAGATAGTGGCATCCAGCCCCAGATGTTCGTATACGGGCAGATAATCAGGCCGATGGACAATAGCGATTGTTTTTTTGCTGCCGAGTTCTTTGGCCAGCAAACCTGACATCAGATTGACTTCATCGCGCTTGGAAGCGGTCACGAATACATCGGCCTCCCAAACTTTTTCCTGTTTTAATACCTCGATATCTGTCCCATCGCCGTTGATAATCACCGCTTTTTTCAGGTTTTGGGCGAGAACCTGGCATCTGGATTTTTTCCACTCGATCAAAATGACGGAGATATTTTGGTCTTCGAGAAATTTAGCGACGGAATAGCCGATTTCGCCTCCGCCGAGAAGCACTACTTTTTCGGCGCTGATTTTGTTCAGAGTGCTGAAAAATTCGGCTCCTTTTCTTATATTTTCTTTTTTGCCTATAACCGAGACCCTATCACCTTCTTGAAGAACTGTATCTCCGGAAGGGATAATTAATTTATCGTCACGGATGATCGCGGCCACCAGCAGGTTAGCCGGGATTTTCAAACTCGATAGCGGTATACCGGTCACGCCCTCTTTGGCGGTTTGCTTCAATTGCATCAGCATTACCCGGTCATCGGCGAATTCTTCAATATAAGCGGCGCCGAGGTAAACCGTAAGTTTGCTTATCTCAGCGGCTGAAAGTATCTCCGGCGAAATGACAAGATCAATGCCATATAATCCCTGATAGAAGCCGCGGGTATCCGGTAAATAATCGCTGGAATCGACCCGGGCGATGACCTTCTTGGCGCCCAGGTTTTTGGCGATCAAGGCAGTGAGAATATTGACTTCATCGACATTGGTGACCGCTATTACCAAATCGGCCCGGCTGATTTCAGCATCTTTTAGAGTATTAATTGAGCCGCCGCGGCCGACTATTGACCTGACATCCAGCCTTTCATCAATTGCCGCCACAGCTTCGGCGTTCATATCGATCACGGTTACATTATGATTCTCTTGCGAAAGCACCATAGCGATATGTTTGCCGACTTCGCCCAGCCCGATGACAACTACGTTCATATAATCTCCTAAACGAACGAATCGGTCATTTTTCATTAGCCTTGATGACCGATTCAATCCAAAAATGTAAAATAAAGCTTAAAATGAGGCAAGTTGTATTTTCACATGGTTAAAATTTACTTGATTTTATGATGTCAGATACTTAATTAGGTATATGGATAAATTATGGGCGCCCTGGCGGGCGGAATATATTTTAAGTCCAAAAGAAAAAGAATGTATATTTTGCAGCGCTCTCAAGCAAAATAAGGATCGAGAAAATCTCATTATTTACAGGGCCAGGAAATCCTTTATCATCATGAACCGCTATCCTTATAACAGCGGGCACTTGATGGTCGCTCCAATCGCGCATAAAGCCGGGCTCGAGGGATTAACAAAAGCCGAATACACCGAGATGTTCGAATTGATGATTCTCTGTAATAAGCTGCTCTACGCGGCCATGCCCGCGGATGGGATTAATGTCGGGATTAATCTGGGAGAAGTGGCCGGATCGAGTATCCGCGAACATTTACATATTCACCTGGTACCCCGGTTTACCGGCGATACTAATTTCATGCCCGTCATCGGCCTGACAAGGGTCCAATCATTCGCATTGCTGGAAACATATGATTCATTAAAAAAGCAATTAAACAGGCTTTTGGCGAAGTGAGAATACCGAAGAAAAAAGAGCTTCTCGAACTCCAGAAGAAGTATCACACCGACAGAAAAATCGGCGAGGTCTATGGTGTACCCGGAAGGCTGGTCGCTTATTGGCGATCCAAAAAGAATATAGGACCTTATAGCCTGCCCAAATATTCCCGTGAGCGGATAATTGACCTGTGGGAACGCTATGGCGATGATAAACTGGCCGGTATTGAATTAGGCATTTCCGGGCCGGGTTTCAGACGCTGGCGATTGCAGTATGGATTAAAACAGAAACCCCCGGTGCTCAAAATGGAGCAACTCGAATTCGGTTTTGTCGATATTTCGCGCTTTGGCAAATCATCGAAACACGAGACATTTGTCAGGAAAATCCTGGCCAGAAAAGCCGGCCTTAAAACTGTTGAAACAGGCCAATCGATAGATATTACACCTACTTTTACGATAATAGTCGATAATGCCGCGAAAGCAATCGACCAATTTTATAAAAACGGGAATAATAAGGTATGGGATTCGTCCAAAATCGTCGTTATGCTAAATCATATGCCGATATCTGAGACTGAAAACTGCGCCTATGATCAGAAAAAAATCAGAGAATTTGTCAGGAAACAGGGAATCGGCGCGTTTTATGATATTGGCTGGGGAATTTCCCATCAGGTGATTATTGAAGAGGGATTGGTCTTGCCCGGGCAGTTAGTTATGGGCACCGATTATTACGCTTCCTCACCGGGCTGTATCGGGGCTTTTTCATCCAGAGTGACGCCATCCGAAATGGCCGATATCTGGTCGGCCGGCAGAGCAAAAATCAGAGTTCCGCCGACCATTCGGGTGTTGATAAACGGCCATTTGTCGCGAGGGGTTTCCAGCGCCGATATTATATTAAAAATGTCACGGGATATAAACAAGACTGCCGGCGATGATAAAGCCATCGAATTTTACGGGCCGGCCGTGACCGCCATGACAGTAACTCAACGGTTTACCCTGATTAGTCTGGCGGTGGAAGCGGGAGCCAAAGCGGCGGTTGTACCTTTCGACGAAATAACACAGCGATATATCAGGAAGATAAATAAAGCCAAATTCAAACCGATTAAGGCTGATATTGACGCCGATTATGATTCCGAAATCGAATCGGATATTTCATATTTGACCCCGCAGGTAATCTGCCCGAACAGCTTCAAGCATATAACGGCCGTTGAGGATATCGCCGGCAAGCGAATCGATCAGGTCGTGCTGGGCGGGTTTGCCGGAGGCTGTCTGGATGATCTTGAAGTTGCCGCGACAATCCTGCGCGGCCGCCGTATCCATCGCGCGACGCGTGTGCTGGTTATCCCCGGTTCCCGCAAAACCTATCTAGAGGCTATTGATAAAGGATATATCCGCGCCCTGGTCGAATCGGGATGTCTTATTTTAAGCCCGAGTTACAGCGCTTGTTTCGGCGCCAATCAGGGGTTGCTTGCCAAAGGCGAGCGGATACTTACCACCAGCAAAATGAAATCGGAATCGACTAACGGCGATAGAAACGCCGAGGTCTATATATCCTCTCCCGCGACCGCCGCCGCGACCGCCCTTAAGGGCGCTATTACGGACCCTCGTAAATACTTGCTATAAGCTTGACTAAAACCGCGGCTATTACCCTTTCCGAATTATATCACGTATTTCGGTCGTGGTTCAGTTAATTTTCGCTTTGGCTAAACATCATTCTGAATTAATTCAAAAAATAAGCAGCCGCCGGTTTTGTTTAAAATTTACTTAAGAATTTCAGATAAATCTCGATATTTTTATATGTTAATATCAGGAGGTGTTTGTTTATGCAAAAACAAAAAGTAATGGAAGCAACGGTCCTTCCGCTTCCGGGCAATGAGGGTTTTTGCCCGTTTTGTAAACGTCCAACATTATTCAAACATCATGAACAGTTCCCTGGAGATGCCCCTTTTAGAGCCTATCAAGAACCAATAAGTAATGGCCAGGCCCCCATCGTGCAGGTCAGGAAAATGATCTGTTCGCATTCTGATTGCGGCAAGATGCTGGTGACACTGGATACGCCAAAATGGAAGGGAACTTTGGTGCCTTACGAGCAATACAGCTAAGGTAATTAAAATCAAGACGAGAAAAATAAGACGTTTATCATGAGGTAAATCGTCGGGCAAGCTGTCCGGCGATTTTTTTCATTTGACCTTCTTTGATTTATCACTTTCGCGGATATCTTATTATAAAGGACTATCCCCGAAAATCTGGCACAATTTCGTAGAACATTAATAAACTCATAGTTTTAACTTTTTTTGAATCGGGAAAACATGATTTTTGAAAAAACGGGGAATCGCCGTCGCTATTTTCGTCCTTACAACCAGTTCCGTAGGGCGTGACCCGGCGGCATAAGAAGGTAAATCAGTGTCGGGTCACCGGCTTCGCCCTACGACCCGACACAACTTATATGGGAATAATCTGAATAAGCTCAACCAACTTACCGAAATTTTCGGGTAAACTCCTCCTCATTATAGGATTGACAATAACGCCTTTTAAGATATATTTTAGGGCTAAATGAAATGAGGTAAAAATGAGAGCTTTAATCACGGGCATAACGGGCCAGGATGGTTCTTATCTGGCTGAATTCTTGCTGGCGAAAGGTTATGAGGTCTGGGGCATGGTCAGACGGTCATCAACTGAGAATTTCGCGCGAATAGAACACATCAAAGATAAAATCACTCTCAGCCAGGCCGATTTATTAGACCAATTATCATTAGTCGAGCTTATTGAAGAATGCAAACCTGATGAAATATATAATCTCGCCGCGCAGTCATTCGTGCCCACAAGCTGGAACCAGCCGCTTTTAACCGGCGAATTTACGGCGCTGGGAGTCACGCGCCTGCTGGAAGCGGTCCGTCATGTGAGCACTAAAATCAAGTTTTACCAGGCTTCATCATCAGAGATGTTTGGCAAAGTCGTGGAGGTCCCGCAGACTGAAAAAACGCCGTTCTATCCCCGGTCGCCTTATGGCGTAGCCAAGGTCTATGGACATTTTATCACTGTCAACTATCGGGAAAGCTATAATATATTCGGAGTTTCCGGAATTTTATTCAATCATGAGTCGCCGCGACGGGGTTTTGAGTTCGTTACGCGTAAAATTACGTACGGCGCGGCCAGAATAAAACTCGGCCTGGCCGATAAACTATCACTGGGCAATCTTGACGCCAAAAGGGATTGGGGTTATGCCCCCGATTATGTCCGGTCGATGTGGCTGATGCTTCAGCATGAAAGACCCGATAACTATGTGATCTCGACCGGCGAAAACCACTCCGTTAGAGAATTTTGCGAATTGGCTTTCGGCCATGTTGACCTGGACTACAAAGATTACGTAGTCACCGACCCCCGCTTTGTCCGGCCGGCCGAGGTCGATACGCTTTTAGGGAACTCCTCTCTGGCTAAAAAAGTATTAGGCTGGCAACCTGAGGTCAGTTTCGCCGAGATGGTGAAAATAATGGTTGACGCCGATTTGAAAATTCTAAGGAAATAACCAGTGCCGGCGATATTTGCCCGACTGCCAATAAAGATTTCAATCTTATTTGGCACGGGCCGCGGCCGACGTTAATAATAGTTTTTGTTGCGAATTAAAAATAGGAGAATCGATCCGTGGAAAAAAAAGACCAGAAGTTAGTCGATTTCGCCAAATTATGGCTGGCGCATGATGGTTTATGGTTTCAGACTGTTGAAAAAAAGTTCGGTATCCAGCAGGCAATCGAATTCGATAAAGAGGCCTGGAGCAAGTTTTCTCCATTAGAAGCCAAACGCATTATGGAGCGACTGGGCTTGAAAGCCGGCGGCGGAATCGATGCTTTGGTCAAGGCGCTGGGCGAAAGGCTGTATGAACGGATAAATGATCAGGAAGTCATCGAGGCCGATGAAAACCACGCTGTCTTCATGATGAAGAAATGCCGGGTTCAGGACGCGCGGAATCGCAAGAACCTGAAACCGTTTCCCTGCAAAGAGGTCGGCATAGTCGAATACGGCCAATTTGCCAAAACTATCGATCCCCGTATCAAAACCAGATGTGTTACCTGCCCGCCTGATGATTACAATGGCGAGTATTGGTGCATGTGGGAATTTTCGATAGATTAATTCGCTGACTTAATATTTGACGAAATTAATCGCTATCGCGGCTGATTCGTAAGGAAATTAAATCACTGCTGTCCGGCCTATAGGGCTTTATCCGACGGAGGCGCGAATCCTTGAATCTGTTTTAAAAGTTGGTTCCGGCGGAGGCAGGAATCCTTTCCTGCCTCAATAGGCGCTATCTGGATCGTCAGGGAAGAAGAGGTCGAGCCAAAAATAAGAAAATGCAACTAAATTGCTTGGTTTACGAAGGAGACGGATAGCTTCGTTGCCCTTCGGGCTCCTCGCAATGAC
>CAZFSN010000043.1:0-18011 GCA_964521815.1 uncultured Ignavibacteria bacterium
ACATTCTTGTCCCGGATTGCCCATTATTAACAGGCGGGACATTCTTGTCCCGCAGCGAGGCTTTGCCTCGCCCACATGCCACAAACCGCCGCTTCAATACAAACTTGATAAATCAAGCTCATCATATTTGCCAGCCGATGAAAACTGGTAATCTGTAGAATTTTTAACTAAACCTGAACGTACCGGGTTATTTTCGATATATTTGAGTTTCTGTAAAACAAATTCAATTTTATCGAGTGTCAATTCATGAAAACCTTCCTGCCAGAGTTTACCTTTTGTATCATTCAATAGATTTATTTCTCGAGAAGAAAAACCTTTTATTGATTTCATAATGGCCGATACATCCTTGCTAGCAGGAACAATTATAAGATGAATATGATCGGGCATAACTACATAAGCCAATAATTGATACCATTTTTGTTTTTGTCCATAAATGATAGCATCTACCACTATTTGAGCATATTCTGGGTCCGAAAATATTTTTACTCTATTAAATGTGCATGTCGTAATAAAGTATGCACAGTTTTCAAACCTGAAACGCTTCATCTTTACCTACTGTTATCTTACAAATCATTTTTATCAGAACTTTCCTGCAATCTAACAGGCGGCTCTTTCCAGAGCCGCTGCGGGGTTGGAAAACCCTGCCTGTTATGGTTTTTGCGATACCGAACAGCCTTGCCTCCTACCTAACAGACGGCTCTTTCCAGAGCCATTGCGGGGTTAGAAAACCCCGCCTGTTATGGTTGTTTTATCGCCCGTTTTAGACCTCTGTTGACATTCATTTACATACCAATTATTATAACATTTTCCAATACGCCCTTACGGCGGGTTGGTCATTTGCCGCCGAATTTCTTTTCACCTTTCAATGTGCTGGGTGTCTTCTTCCCTACGTAAATAAATTCGACTTGGACTTTATCATCGGAAAACGAATTATCTAAATAATAACGATTATCGCCGCTATAGAAAACCAGAAGGTAAACGAAATCATCCAGATCAGGTTTAACACCTTTAACGATTGACAAGTAATCACGCGCCTGTCCGATATCTATTTCAAACTGTTTCGAAGAATATGATTTGCCGATGTATTGCTTTAGTTCGATTAAAACCGAATTATCCCAACTGAGATTTTCGCCAGGTTCAGCGAGGATATCGTATATACTTCTACCCGCTCTTGGATTGACAATAGGATAATAACCCAAGCTGAATATGTATTCCTCTATGATTTTAGAAATATCCGATTCTTTGATGCCCTCTTTCCAAAACTCTTCGAGCCTAAACCACGTGCAATATGTTTTCAATCGTGCAATCAGCGCGCTTTTGGATTTGCCGGTTAGAAGGTATTTATCTACAGCGTGGTAAAGGGTCTTGCAATCACACATATAATCATTATTACTACGATTTTGATCACCTTCATCACTATGTATTATTAATTCTGCATATAGATCACCTAATTCTTCTCTTTTAAGATTAGATATATGTCTATAAGGAGAAGTCATATATAATACGATTAGCCGAGTTGCTGCATTCGCTCCCTCATATTCAGCTTGATAATTGTAGAAGGCAACATATCTTTCATTACATTCGCAAAATCGCTGATAAAGAGAATTAAAGTACTCCAAAGGATAACCTGATACATGATTTTTCCCCGCATTAATTACATGATCAATAAAACAAAATATTTCATCTATGTAAATAGATGCTGATAATGCTTTCGAAGAATATCTGCCTAAATCTTTAAGAGCTTTATAGAACTCTTGTGCAGTCAAATATCTGCTATCATCATCAGGCTTCATCAAATCAAATACATTAAGATAGAGCTTTTGCGGTAAATTAGCTTGGAATTCAGAAGTAAAAAAACCAATTTCATCAATTTTAGAAGCAATATCTTTAACAACTTGAACGATGCACTTTTCAATTTCCTTAAAACTATCAGAAGATAAAAAACTTTCGCGATACTTTGTCAGTCCAGTCACAAATTGTGTTATGAAAGGATCTGATAATAAAAAGTGAATGTATGGTTCAGTAATTTTACAAACCTCAGAAAACGGAATTCTAGTTTGTGAACTGCTAAATAATTTTTCAACATCCCTAAACCGTCTCTCCAATTCTTTCCTTACAACATCAATTCTCATGTTATACATATCTTACCCCTTATGTTTAAATTGCCCCTTTTCCCTTCCCCGGGCGTATGCGATATTGAAACCCCGTTAGCTTTCTATGTCAGAAGCACAGGGCTTCTGACCTACTAATCTCTACATCTTCCGCATCAAACCAATCACTTTGCCGGCTATGGCGAAACCGGGGGCGCCTTTTTCTACTATAATCGGGCCGTAGTCGGGGTTTTCGGGTTCGAGACGGATGCGTTTCTTGTCGAGATAGAACCGCTTGACCGTGGCTTCATCATCAATTTGCGCAACCACTATCTCGCCTCGCTGGGCGGTTTGCTGACGGCGGACCAGCACGTAGTCGCCATCGAGGATGCCGGCGTTTTTCATCGAATCACCGGTGACTTTCAGCGCGAAAATGTGTTCGCCGGGTACGAATGTCTTGTCGATATAGAAATTCCCCTCGATATTCTGTTCGGCCCACAACGGCTGACCGGCGGCCACCCGGCCTACCCAGGGTATCTTACGCAGTTGGTTCTCATCGAGGTGCTCCGGGCTTTCTTTGATAATCTCGATGCCGCGCGACAGGTAGCGGTTGCGGCGGATATACTCCTTGCGTTCCAACGCCTCCAGCACCGACCGCACGCCGTTGGTGGAGTTGATCTCGAATTTCTCGCCGATTTCACGCAACGATGGCGGCCGGCCTATGTCAACCACCGACTCTTTGATGTACTCGAATATCTCCCGTTGACGTGGCGTTAACTCTTTCATCTCCCCCTCCTTTCAGGGCAAATGTATAGTAAACATATTTTATCTGCCAATAAATATACTGCCCATATGTTCATTCGTCAAGAAAAAAATAAACTTAAATAAAAATTTGTTTTCCGGGTGTTTGTAATATCTTGAATGTATTAAGGTTACGATAACAGCAAATATCGACCAACAACTACTTCTTAGAGAACACAATTTCCAGCCAGGAGTTAATCATAAAATAATCAAATACACGATGAACCAGGCGGCTCATAATTCCCCTTTTCTTTTCGGTGGCCCTGGTGCCGATATATTCGATCCTGTACCCGGATTTTTCTATAAGCCTTATCAGAGTGCGTTTTTCGAAAAACCACAGATGATGTCCTGGTGATAGGTGTTTATAGACCCGCTTTTTTAATTTGTACCTGCTCATCATACTTTTGACCCGGGAATTTAAGGAACCTTCGTTGGGCACAAGCAAGTGACCGACCCCATTATCATCAATTATACTTTTTAATCTGAACAGAAAATCAGCCGGGTCCTCCAGATGTTCAAGAACATGATGAAAAGTCACGATATCATATTTGCCCAGTTCCAGGTCTTTAAGATCACCTATTTTTATTTCAATACCGAAATCGCGCAAAAAACTTCTATTCGATTCCGTGATATCGGTTCCCATCAGGTTTTTAAATCCAAGTAATTTACACAGTATTAAAAAACTCCCCCGACCTGTTCCAATATCGAGTAGCGAGACCTCGCCGCTGAGCTTTTCTTTCATTACAGAAGCGATCTTGGCAAATGAATCAGCGTCCGATTTCAGTACCAGTAGGAATTTTTCCGGATCAAACATCCGGTTGGCTTTGTCCGCGAAATAATTATCATCATAAACTTCATCAGCGATGACAGATTGTGGGTCGCTGTATCTTAGCCCGCAGGTTCGGCATTTGACAATCCGCCGGCCCCGGTATTCCAGCCCCCATAATTCACCGGAGTAAGAGTCACATATTGGGCATTTTACTGTTGCTTCCGTCATTATTTCAATATGCCTCAAGCAGATATATAAACCAACGCGATATTTTTGTAAAGCATATTTAAATAATATATTGCCTGTTATGTCAGCCGGGTTGGATATTGGCGTGTACGAATTCTAGATTGGCGAATTTTCGCTGAACGCTTTTTCAGAAATCGTGATCATTGAATCTAATGGTAAATAAATTTCGAAAGTCGTCCCATTATCGCCGGTATCGAATTCCAGTTTGCCCTCAAGGGAATCGACTATGCGCGATACGATCGCCAGCCCCAGGCCGGTGCCATACGATTTAGTCGAGAAAAACGGATCGAAAATCTTGTCGCGATAATTCGGCGGGACACCGGGGCCGGTATCAGCTACGGATAGTTTGGTAAAAACCTTGCCGTTGCGTTCTATATGACGGTCGCAAGTCACGGTTATTTTGCCGCCTTTTTCGCCCATCGCCTGGAAACCATTGAGAAGCAGGTTCCATAACAGCTGTTTATACAAATCGGGGCCACCGCCGCCATAAATTCTTCTTTGAGGATGGTTAAAAACGATTTCAATATTTTCTTTGAAATCCGGATGAGCCTTGGCCAGGGTGATAACTTCATCGATAATCGGAGGGATATCGGATAAAATTTCGAAATTGCTTCTTATCCGGGCAAAACTGAGGAACTCGGTCAGAATTTCGTTTAGCCGTGATGTTTCTTTGATGATTAATTCAAGCAGCCGTTTATCCTGTTCATCGTTAAGTTCAAGTGAGCTTTTAAGGACTTCGACCGAACCTGATATCGAAGCCAGCGGGTTTCTGATTTCATGGGCAATGCCGGCGGATAACTGTCCGACAGTCGCCATCCGATCGGCATCGCGAAGTTTTTTCTCCATCAGTTTGGCATCAGCCAGGTTCTGGAAGACGGCGATAACGCCTCTAATTTCGTTATTATCATCTTTTAATATCGAAGTCGAAACTCCCAGAGGAATAACCATATCATTGGTTTTGATATTTATTTCACCCCGATTTTCAGTATAGCCGGCTGTCATCGCCAATTCTATTTTATAGTATAACTCGGGGAATTTCTCGTATAAAACCGATTTGTAAGTGCTCTTTTTCGCCCAAGCCGGGTTTACCCCTAAAATCTCACCGGCGATTTTGTTGAAATATAAAAGATTGCCGGAACTATCCACGGTCACCATCCCGGAACTCATGTTCTCCAGAATCTCATCGGTCTCGAGTTTTATTTTACGGAGCTCCCGTGAGGTGAATATCTGGCGTTGGGCCATGTAGCCTGAAATAAAGGCTATCAAATAAAACATGCAAAGATGAAGGAAAATAGTATAAAACACTTCATCGGAGGAAAATCCCATCTTGGTCATTTGGGTTGTCTGTAATATGCCGGGCAAAAATATTGAAAAATCAAAAACAATGGGCGCCGCATAGAAAAGGCCGGCCGCGGTCGCCGCCAGAAGAGTTCCCATCAAACCATAAAGCAGGGTAGCCGATACTATCGATAATATAAACAGCAAAATCAACGGCGAAAAATTAGCGCCGGCATGGTTTATCAAAATGGATTCGATGGCGAACTCGAATATCAACTGAATGCCGATTATCACTTTCAATAAACGATCATTGAGCCTGTAGCTGTAGGCATAAAGATAAACCAATACCCCGATAGCCAGCAATCCATATACGATCAAAACCTGGTTTAAGATATTATTGGATTGTAAAAAGATTACCGAGGCGGTGAACAAAAGGCCATAAGTGATTAATCGTGTTAATATGATCCAGAGAACCCGGCCGGGCAAGTTGGTCATGGATGATGTTGATTTAAGTTTGATTTTCATAATAAAAAAACCCCTACCATTTCGGCAGGGGTTTCAATAGTTTTGCTTTAGTTAATCTTACCGATAATTTCGAACATCGGCAAATACATCGCGATCAAAATGCCGCCGATTACAGCGCCCATAAAAACGATAATCACCGGCTCAATAATCGATGTCAAGGCCGCGACAGCGGCGTCCACTTCTTCATCGTAAAAATCGGCAATCTTGGACAACATCTCATCCAACCCGCCGGTTTTTTCGCCGACTGAAATCATCTGGGTCACCATCGGCGGAAACACACCCGAATCTTTCAAAGGTTGAGTAATCGTTTCGCCCTCGGCAATCGAATACATAGATTTGCGAATGGCTTGTTGCAGAACCAAATTGCCGGCGGTTTTGGCGGTTATCTCAAGCGCGTCAAGAATCGAAACACCGGACGACATTAATGTACTCAGCGTGCGGGTAAAACGGGATATCGCGCTTTTTCTGATTAAATCTCCCAGCAATGGCATATGAAGTTTGAATTTATCAAATCCAAATTTTATATTCGGTGATCTTAACGCAAGTTTGGCCGCGACTATTATCGCTATTAAGAGAATTACCATAGTAACCAAATTACTTCTCAAGAAATTCGAGATATTAAGTATGATCTGAGTTGGCGCCGGCAGTTCCGCGCCCAATCCGCCGAACATCTTGGCAAAAACCGGCACGATAAATGTCAGCATGGCGAAGGTCACGCCGCCGGCAACAATTGCCACTACAATAGGATAAACCAGCGCCCCTTTTACTTTACGTGCCAGCCTGTCGGCTTTTTCGCGATAGCCAGCCAGCCTTATTAAGATCGTATCGAGAGCACCCCCGATTTCGCCCGCCTCTACCATATTAACATATAAATCATCAAAGACTTTTTTATGCTTTCCCAGAGCTTCGGAAAGCGTCGATCCGGATTGCACATCCTCTTTGATCTTGTCCGCTATTTTCCTGAATTCGGGCGAATCCAGCTGACTGGCCAAAATCTCAAGACATTGAACCATCGGCAAACCCGCGCCGATCATAGTAGCAAACTGACGGGTAAATCTCGATATATCGATCTTTTTTATGCCGGTACCGATTTTGATTCTTATCTCTGATGGCTTCCTTGATATCTGAGTCGCGAGAATTTTATTCTGTCTAAGAAATCGCTCGAGTTCGGCTTTATTTTTGGCTTTTCGCTCGCCCTGAACAGCGCGTCCGCCAACCGTTTTTCCTTTATATTCGAAAACCGCCACTTTGACCTCCAGGTTTTATCAGGCTAATTTCGCCGGCTGTCCAATAACCGGCGCTTTCCTGTTAATCATTTCTTCCAACTCGGCCGGCGTCGATGAATGCATCATCGCGTCATTTAAAGCTATTTTACGCGAAGAATATAGCTCGTAAAGCGATTGATTCATAGTCCTCATACCAAACTTCTGGCCGGCCTGTAATAAGCTGTAAATTTGATGTATCTTGTCATCCCTTATAACCGCCCTGATCGCGGGAGTCGCGAACATTATCTCCATAGCCAGAACCCTGCCGCCGCCTATTTTGGGTACTAATTGCTGGGTAATTACCGCTTGAATAACGAATGATAGCTGAACCCTGACCTGCTCTTGCTGAGTTGTCGGGAACACATCAATAATTCGATTGACAGCTTCCGCCGCTGAATTGGTATGCAATGTGGCAAAAGCCAGATGGCCGGTTTCGGAAATAGTCAATGCGGCTTCCATGGTCTCCAGATCGCGCATCTCGCCGATCAGGATGACATCGGGATCTTGTCGAAGTGCGTATTTCAGAGAGGCGGCGAATGAGGAGGTATCGGCATGAACCTCACGCTGATTGACAATACAGCATTGATGGCTGTGAAGATATTCAATCGGATCCTCGACCGTGATAATATGCTTATGCTGTTCGCGATTGATTTTATCTATTAAAGCCGCCAATGTTGTCGACTTACCTGATCCGGTCGGGCCGGTAACCAGTACGAGCCCGCGGGGAATCTGGGCAAGTTCGACTACATGCTTGGGTATATTTAACTCCTCAAAAGTCGGTACACGATGAGGTATTTGCCGAAGAGCCATCGCCACATTGCCGCGCTGCATAAAAATATTGCAGCGAAACCGCGAAAGATTTTTAACTCCAAATGATAAATCAAGTTCGGAATTTTCCTCGAATTTCAGACGCTGTTTCTCATTCATGACGCTATAGGCGATTTTCTTGGTATCTTCAGGCGTCAAAACATCAAGATCAGTCTTAACTAATTTACCATCCACCCTGATTTGAGGCGGAGTACCGACTGTAATATGTAGGTCCGACGCGTTCCGCTTGACCATTATATCGAGTAATTCTCTAAGTGTTAACATATATACCTTCTTCTATAGTATTATCGACTATTTTATGCCGGCCTTAATCATCGGCCACCGACTGCGCGATAACCTGGTCTATAGTTATCATGCCTTTTTTCATTTTTTCCAGAGCGGCTGATCTTAGAGTCAGCATCCCTTCACTGATCGCCTGATTTCTTATCTCGGCTGTCGAGGCGTTTTTTACTATCAATTTTTCTATAGCGGCCGTTATCGGCATCACTTCAAAAATACCCGTTCGCCCTTGATAGCCGGTACCATTGCAGTTATTACAGCCGACACCTTTAAACACTTTTAAATCTTTGGCTTTGTCGGGTTCCATATCCAGCATTTCCAGCATCTGAGGCGTCACCTCTTGTTCTTTGGCGCAGTTTTTACAAATCTTTTTCACCATTCTTTGAGCCATAATCAGCCGGGTTGAGGCGGCTATCAAAAACGGCGGCGTTCCCATATCGACCAGGCGGTTGATAGTTGACGGAGCGTCATTAGTGTGAAGAGTCGAAAACACGAGATGGCCTGTCAAAGCGGCTTTAATCGCTATATCGCTTGTCTCTTTATCACGAATCTCACCAACCATTATGATATCGGGGTCCTGCCTTAAAAAAGACCTTAAGGCGGCGGCAAAAGTCAAACCTATTTCACTTCTGACCAAAACCTGATTTATGCCGTCAAAATTAAACTCCACCGGGTCTTCGGCAGTCATGATATTTACATCCGGGACATTCAATGTTTTTAAAGCCGAATATAAAGTAGTTGTTTTGCCGGAACCGGTTGGGCCGGTGACCAGAATCATACCATACGGCGATTTAATTGCCTTTTTGAAATTATCCAAAGCCAGTTCTGGAAATCCCAGCTTGGTCATATCGACCATCAGCGACTTGGGGTCCAGAATTCGCATAACCACCTTCTCGCCGAATATGGTGGGCAAAACGGAGACACGCAAATCGACCGTTCTGTCCTGAATTTTAATTTTTATGCGGCCGTCCTGGGGAAGCCGTCTCTCGGAAATATCCAGATCGGCCATGATTTTCATGCGCGATATAATCGCCGGTCTGTATTTGAATGGAATCGGCGCCCGTTCGTGAAGCGTACCATCCACCCGGTAGCGCACCCTGATTCTCTTTTCATAGCACTCAAAATGAATATCCGACGCCCCTTTCCGGATAGCATCGGCAATAATCGAATCGACAAGCTTAACCAGAGGTTTATCCTGCACCTGGGCTTGAAGGTCCTGTTCGGCTATTTCATCCTCGGATGTATCGACTACTTCCAGTTCATCATCGATCTCTTTGATAATTGAATCGAACGCGCTTTTATCCTCATAATATTCATCGATTGATTTCGATATGGCTGACTCAGGCGAAATAACGGGCTGAATGTTTAGCCCGGTTATGAATTTAATCGCGTCTAAAACATATATATTATTAGGATCGGATATCGCCACGATAAGCGATTTGCCGATTTTGGATACAGCGATAACATTGAACTTACGGGCGATATCTTGAGGAATTAATTTGACAATATCTGGATTTAATTCAACATCGGTAATTCTGAGGGCGCCGATATTCAACTGCTTGCCGACAAACGAGCTGATCACGTCCTCATCTTCGACAGCGCCCATTTTGACTAATATATCGCCAAGTTTCCCTTTGGAGTCTTTTTGTAATTCCAATGCTTGAGTAAGCTGCTCCTCGGTAATTTTCCCGGCTTGGACCAGCATCTTGCCGATTTCAACGCCCATATGGTAATTAATACTCCTTTAATCCTGGAATATATCGTCGAGTTTGTCTCCTGCCGACGACGAGAACTCCTTGTCCAGTGTAAGACCATCGCTCTTTGTTTTCTTGCCCGCGTTGCTTAGAATTTCTTGCAAGCTTTCGCCAATCTCCTTGGCATACAATCTGACCATACCGATAGTAGTCCTATCATCGAATATGACTACTAAAATCGAACGCTCGCCGATCAGCGAGATATGGATATGATCCCGTTTGCCCTGATGAAATAAAACCGAAAATTCCGGCTCGCCCACGAGTCTGGCGATTTCTTTGGTCGAAGCGAAACTGCCCGCCAGAAGCGCCGCCAGAGCGGTAGTATCGAGCGTATGGGTGAATCCCTGACGCGTGATCAGGTGGCCGTCCTTATCGACTAAAAGCGCGCACTTGGCCTCGGCTTCCTTGATAAGCCGAGTCAGCACTTTATCGATTTGTTCGATTTCCTCTTCATATAGGACTTGATTTTCCTGAGCCACTTAGTCCTCCTTAAAATTCTGTTATTTCTTTTTCTTTTTTAACCAACCAAACAAACCGGCTTTTTTCTTGTCTTTGACTTTGACGCTTTCCGCCATTTGCGGCTTATGAAAAGCCTGCATGGTTTGCTGGGGGTCGGCCACTACTGTAATATCTTCATCGAAACCGGCTCTTATCCTGTCGGTTCCGGTAGTTTTTGGAGAAATGTGCTGCGACCGAATCGTTTCCAACTTATCGGCGTCCAAAATATCAGGATGATAATGCCGATCCGGTTTGGTCGGTTTGGCTTCAGCTTCACCCGTATCGACCTCGAGTACTGCGTGTTCGGTGGTTTCCTCGATATCGCCCTCGGCTTCAGGCTCCTCAGCCGGCTCATCCGGACCCGATGAAACTACAACGTTGGTCAGCGTTTCGGAATTGGTCACGATCGATGGTTTTTCTATCGGCTTGTGTGTCTGTTGAGCCGTGGTTTGGACATCTATCTCCGCTTCCGGTTCATCATCAAGTTGATTATCGGCAAGGTCGCCGTACGCCTGGTGTTGATATTCCGCGGCAACCCGTGGTGATTTTATCGCTTGCTCCCCGTGTGGCCGCGATGTCGAGATCGATTCCGCCGGGACACTTGATTCCATGTCATGAGATAGGTCAGCTTTAATCGGTTTCGGCTTTTCTATCTGTTCTTCACCCGCGCTGATTACGGCGGTTTTTGAAGCCGCCGGCTTTTCGGCGCCCTGAGATTGGGCTTTATCGATAACCAATTTGCTTATAGCTTTCAGAGTCGCGAACACGCCATTACCGGTAGTAGCCACAGCCTCAAAGTATGGTACTCCGCGAGGATTTAACATTTCCTGAAGCTGGTCGATGGTGGCAATGTTGGGCAAGTCCCGTTTGTTATATTGGATTGCGAACGGCATAGACTTTAAGTCATAACCATATTCAGCTAAATTCTCTTCAAGGTTCTTCAAGGATTCGATGTTCTCATCCATCTTGTCTATCTGGGAATCGGCCACGAATACCAAACCGTCGACGCCCCGTAAAACCAGTTTTCTGGTAGCATTATAATAGACCTGTCCGGGAACGGTATATAGTTGGAATTTGACCGAAAAACCTTTGATATTCCCGACATTTACCGGCAAAAAATCGAAATATAACGTTCGGTCCGCGTCAGTTGCCAGACTGATAAGCTCGCCTCTGGTATCCTGAGGAACTTTTTTAAATACATATTGAAGATTGGTCGTTTTCCCCGAAAGACCCGGACCATAATACACGATCTTGGAGATCATCTCCTTGAAGGCATAGTTTATTGATACCATTACGCCACCTTATTGACCGTTTATCCTTGTTATCGCATTTTTCATTTCCAACCTTACTAATCCGATATTAACTTCCTTATCGGTAATCACCGTCAGAATTCCCATTCCGGCATCGGCTAAAAACAGTTTACCTTTTTCAGCTTCTATCGTGATCTGAGCCGGAGACTCGCTTTTAAGTCGCTCCATCGCTTTACTGACATTGGCGACTATCGAGGCCGACATCGCCCCGACTGTCTCGTCTTCCAGTTGGGTGTCAAGATCGGCGGCAATGATTATGCCATCGGTCCCTACCAGCATCGAGCCTTTAATACCGGATGTTTTATTAAGATCGCTTAATACATTATACATAAACCCTCCAACTCACCTTGTCAACTGAGGATAATTTTCATTCATGTAAGATCTGATCATGTCTACCGCCTGGCCAATTCTCACTTTTAAAAGCTCATCGGTTTTAATGCCGGCCTTGACTATCAGAATCATACCGCCTACGCGTTCTATAGTTATCCAGCAATCCTTGTTTTTAACGATCATCGATTGGGCCGGTGATTCATCAAGTCTGCCCAGCACGGAGCTAATCTGATCGAGCATCAACAGCGCCAGAGGCGATAATACTTCAGCATCCAGTCCATTCCGGCTGAGATGACCGACCACCAAACCTTCATTGTCAAATATCACCGCCTCCGTAACTCCCTGATATTCGACAAGGTACTCCAGGGTGGTCTGGAACTTGTTTTTAATCTTATCCGTTTTCGTTTTATCTATTTTGGTCGCCAGCATAATTGTCCTTCATTAAAATTCGGTGTTTTTGAATATTTCGCTCACTTTCAATCTTAGTGAGCCAAGATTGACATCATCACGCATGGAAACAACGATAATCATATTATTGCGATAATATAGCCATAATTTTGCATGTTCCGATTCGATAAGTATTTCCCCGGGCTGCCCAAGATTGATTTTGGCGATATTAAGCGCGATCGAATCGTAAGCCCCGGACGCCAGGGCGCCCAGCTCATCCCGCGACAGCATACCGTCAAAATGCCCCTCGATCACGATCCCGTCCCGCCCTACTGCCACTACTCCCAACACTCGCGGTAAGACTTTGATAATGCTCAGCGCGTTCGACAGCGTATAACTTCTTTTGACGGCCGGCGGAGGCGGAATCGGTTCAGGTTCGAATTTAGGAACGGTTATATGCTCGGATTTGGGCATACGCACAATCTCGGATTTGAATTTGGGCGCAGGCGCGGGTTCGGGCATATCGATAGATTTACTTTCCAGAGCAACCAGAAGATTTTTAATAACGTCATTATGGGGATCGGATTTTTGGAGTTTAAACAGAATATTACGGGCTTTATCTTTATATCCCAATTTGATATATATCTCCGATTGCAACAAATCCACCGACCTGGTCCGTCCGCCCACCTCGATAGCTTTCTGAAGCTGACGGTCGGCTTCATTAAAATTGTTTTGATCGGCGAATACCTTTGCCAGTACTATGTAGGCGGAGGCATAATCGGGATGCATCTCTATCCCCTTACGGCACACTTCAAGCGCCTTGGACACTTCGCCTTTTTTACGGTATGCTTCCGCTAAGGCGGCGAAAATTTGACTATTCGGATCGGCTTCAAGTATCTTCTGACACTTGGCTATCCTGTCATCCAGTTCTGCCAGATCTACATTCATTTCATTACCTATTTAACATTATCGTCATAATTACGATAGCTCTACCATTATTTCTTAACTCAACCCAACTTTATACAGAACAAGACCCAACAGAAGCAAAATAAAAAATAAAATATCTAAACCGGCAAACACTATCGCCTGAAAATACTGGATATCGAAGACGGTTAAAATACTCATAACTGTTCGGGCTAAAATGACCACCATAGAAATCATAATGAATAACCACGGCAAACTTAATTTGCCTCCCTTTAAATTATTGAATATCGAATAACTTAAACTCAGACAAATACATATAAATCCTAACAGAAGAAAATTATAGGCGTATTCAAGCCATTGTGGATAAAGCTTATAAAACTCGCCGGCCAGCGCCATTTTGCTTACGAACACGACCGCCAAAGTCGTCGCTATTAAAGTCTTCAATCTCATCTTATTCGATATTCCTCAAAGCCCGGGTGAATTCTTCTTCCAATCCCCACTTTAATGCGAGTTGTTTTTTGCTATTGATATTATTCTGGGTATTGATCTTCAATTGCGAAACAGTGCGTTTGTATAATTTTTTGCCGAGATATTTCTGAATAGTCAGCAAATAATCGGATAGCAGGTCATTGAAATTAGCGATAATCCGATGGATTCTGGCGTCGGTTGGCAGAGCCTTGGCCAGTTTTAACAGCATTTCAAAACCAAGTTCCCCATCCCGGCCTGTTAAATGATCGGACAACAAGGGGTATTCCGATTTATGGCTTTGGAAAGTCTCCGTATAGATTTTTTCGCCTTTGTTTCCCATCTTATCTTTTAAACTGGCCAGAATAATAGCGAAATTATGCTTATATATATTGGCCAGCAGACCTATCAATTCCTCGGTCTCATCAATAGCCGGCTTAGCTTCCACGAATTTGGGTTTGCCGATTTTGATCAGGCCGGCCTGCATAATATTGGCCAGGGCTTTTGAGGTAAGGAACTGATCGAGCATCGACTCTTTTAAAATATCGGCCATTCTCTTGCCCGAACCGATAGTGGCCATTACCAGGATTTCGTTGCGGCTTAGACGGATTTGTTCTGTTTTAAGAACCGGGTTTTTTTCCAATTCTACTGTCGCGTCATCCGGCGGCAGAATTTTTTTCAATTCTTCCCATTCATCGATTCGGCGCGTACCCTCCATGATTATATTCATGGGGTTTAATTCAGTTTGAATAGTCTCAGGAGGCGGCGTTTTGCCCTCCACGAATTTAAAATCGCCGTTTTTCCAGCCGAATAATCCGTAGATTATCTCCTCGATTTGCAGACGCAGACAATCGAGAATTTCATCTCGAGTAAAAAGCCCCATTTCCACGAGCGTAGCCCCGATTTTTTTACCGTCCCTTTTTTCTTTTAATACCTTAGTCAATTCAGGCTTTGAGATCCGGCCCTGTTTTAACAGGATATTGCCGAATAAGTCCTGCTCTTCGGACGATGTAGCGTATATGGTAAAACCACCCCTGAAATATATCTCCTTTTTATCCTCGCCTTTAACCACATACAATACGCCTGATTTCTTGGTAGAAAAAATCAGTTGAAAAATATCGGGTAGCGAAACTGTTTTTAAATTTCCGGTAAAGCTCATTCAGGTTTTGCCTTCGACATTAAGGTTTTATCATAAAGTCTACAAAGACTCGATGTTTTTCGAATCTAAATCGAAAACTACCCGCAAAGCTGGTAGCCCATATTCTATCATTCAAATAAGTCAATTTACGCCTGTCATTCACCCCAAGAGAATTGACTTTATCCGGGCTAAAAACCAATAATATCGGCGGATGCTCTTTTAGATTATCTAAAATCCGTCCATATGGTTGCGAAGCCCATGGCAGCTCCAATATCTGGGCCGATTGGTTAATTCCGCTTAAATAATTGGGCGCCATGCCTCCGGCCAGGATACAATCCCCTCCCTTAACTGACAATTCGTAAAACCGCCTATCTGTCAATGTATCGCTAATATTATCGGATTGAATGCAAACAAGTTTAACCCTCTTATTTAAAATAGATTCCGTAAAAATGTATGGGGAGCCCTCCTTAGTTACCGAATATGAGATTCCATTCGGCTTATCAGGGGTTAAAATATATCCAATATCCAACTCCGCGGCTAGTTTGGCTATTTTTTCACGATCATTGGCAAAAACCGTATCTAATTGATTTACACCAAGTTTGAGAAGGCAAGGAATTAGCGATGATTCAAGTTGAAAACATTGACTATGTTCGTTACAATCATACCACAGGTAGTCCGTATTATTTCCATCGCTAAATAACACCGCTCTGTCAGGGCCGCAATCTATAAAAGTCAGGGTATCGTATTCCGGGCCGCGAAAATAAGATATCCATATCAATAAAGCCGAAGCGGATAAGGCAACCACAACGCCTTTAAAACTGATTCGATAATTAAAAATCAACTCGCCTGATACATATAAAATTCCGAAATAAAGGCAAATCTTTATAAAACCCGGCGACCCTACATTAATGACCGCGAAAGGCAAATTCATGAAGAATTTAAGCAATGGCAATATAATCGACATTATATGTGATAGAGGCCAGGCATAAAGTGACGCGATAGCATCTCCCAAAAGAATAAATGGCAGGAGACATAGACCGGCAATGGTCAGGATATTAGCCAAGATAATCATCGGCAGATTGGCCAGTATGCCGATTATGGGCACACGATTAAAGTATTCGGCGGTCAAAGGCAGCACAGCCATCTGGGCGGCTATAGTCGTCAGGAAAATAAACAGAATCCATAACAAAGCCCGCGATAACATCGACCGGTGGCGCTTAACCCTGTCGGTAAATTTAGGTACGAGATAAACAATCCCTGCGCAAGCGGCAAATGAAAGTTGAAACCCGACATTGAAAAGCCAGAGCGGGTTTATTATCAACAATATCAACCCGGCAAAACCTAACAGGCCTATCGTATCGGCGTTTCTACGGCGGTAAAACCCCAATAATACAACCGAGGCCATCACCGCCGCCCGGACCACGGATGGTTCATTGCGCGTTAAAAAGCTGAAAAATATCACCGCGATAATGATTATCACTATTTTTAAACGGCGGTTGACCGGCCAGAGGATAGCTAAAAAGAACGCGACAACGACTGCCACGTTCGAACCGGAAACGGCCATCAGATGCAAAGTGCCGGTATCCGTGAATAACCTGTTTACTTCCTTCGCAATACCGCGTTTTTCACCCAGCACGAAACCGGCCAGCAGTGATGCCTGATATGGCGGTAAATATTTATTATAACCTTCCAGCAAGGTCTGTCTTACCGGCGCGACCGCCCGGTTTATTATGAATTCTTCCAATTGCCGGAATTTCCCGAAGTCGCGCCATGAAATCTTGCCTCTGTCAGCTATTCGGATATCATCGCCTTGGGATATCACCACCATCCCATATATATCCTTGACACTCAGATAACGCGCGAAATCAAAACCTCCTGGGTTTCTGGGGCCGCCCGGCGCGAATAGATAGCCTTTGAAATTTATCCGGTCATTATAGGCGAATGCCGAAGATGAATGTTTTATCTTAACCAGTATTTTTCCCGATGATTTCAGATCGCGTTTGCGCCAGGTAATCGAATCCACCTCAACGACAAGATAAGTTCTGTCCTGGCGAATATCCGGTTCTTCCACTATATCGCCGGTAATCGTGACCGTGTTGCCGGCCTCGGCTATTTTTTTGATATGAGTTGGCGGAAAACCGGAAGTAGCGAATTTGTATTGGGCCGCCCCGCATATAATTAAAGCAAGATAAATAAATATAGAAAAAAATACCGGTTTGGATTTGAAATGCAAAATTATCGCGATAATTGTTAAACTTATCGCCGCGCCAAGTAAAATTACGGGAATATCAGGAACATACCCGCCTATCGCGATACCAATTGCGTAAGCGACCAGACTTTTTAAAGCCGGCCGACCTGAGAATAATCCGTAATTATTGCGGATCGTCATTGCTAACTCGGATTTTTATTAAATTAGATTAAAATTAATTATGCCCGTCGGCAGTCAAGTTATGTTAACTTATGTTTTTCAACCGGTTTTTTTCAAACCATAATCCTCGGGGCAAGTCGTTTTCCACCGTCTGTGAGCCCAAAACCATTGGTCTGGATACTGCTCTATATATTTAGCGATAACATCAGAGTAATTCTGTGTTAAGTTTTTTATATCCTCATCCTTGTCACCGCCGGGTTTTATCGATAACGGCCCTTCGATATAAAGCTTATGCCTGCCCCGCCTGCCTCTAACCAGCATAGCCACGATAATCGGGCAGCCGGTTTTAAGCGCGAACGCCGCCGCTCCCTTGGGTGTGGACGCCGGACGTCCCAGAAAATTAATAATGACGCCGCTGGATCGGGCATCCTGATCGGAAAGCATAACCACCCATCTCCCCTTTTTAAGCGCGGCAAATACTTCTCGAGCCGTTAAACCGATCTCGATAATGCCCACGCCGAATAGAGAACGGTTATGATTCATCAAATCGTTAACCAGTCGGTTATGCTGTTTGCCGACTAAAAAATCTATGGGCCAGGGGTAAATAGTCAGAGCCGTGCCGACCATCTCCAGATTCCCGAAATGGCCCGACACGATAACCGCTCCCTTGCCGGTTTTGAGATGCTCCTCGCAAATATCCGCGCCTTCGACATCGACGATTTCCGCCAAGCCCATTTTCGCCAGCTTGGGATACAT
>CAZFSN010000044.1:0-1380 GCA_964521815.1 uncultured Ignavibacteria bacterium
GCCGCTTTGATGCCGGAATTCATGATGCGTGAAATCAGGCGCGGCCAGAATATGCGGCCCGAATTGAACCGCCTGATCGCCTCGACCTCCGGCGTTAACACCTCCCGTTACACGCCATTTCATATCGATACCGGCTCCACTGATTCAGATTTGTCGCTTCGGCCCATAGGCGAAGCCGCCGAGGTGCCCTCGATATTGGTAACCGACCAGGCTAACACGGTCGTAATCCCTGATTATGGTCTGGCCTTGAAAGTTACCTATAAAGCTCTTCGTCATCGAACTATGGCCCAGTTTAAAGTATTGTTATGGTACATCGGCTACCGCCTGGCCTCGGACAGGGTAGCGTTGGCGGTCAATACTATTATCAACGGCGATGGTAACGACAACGCGGCCTCAGTAATAAACACCGATGTTTCCGGGACGCTGGATTATGAAGATATGGTGAAATTCTTCAACGAGTTTTTCCCGTACAAGTCCAATATCATGGTCTGCCACAAAGAGGTTATCAAGGATATATTGACTATCAGCGAATTCAAAGATCCTATGATCGGCTTCAAATTCCAGAGTTCCGGCGAAATCACCTCTCCATTAGGGGCTACGTTAGTCAGATGCGACGAAGTACCCAGCGATTATATAGTCGGCATCGATAACCGTTTCGCGCTCGAGGAAGTGTTCGCTCAGCCTTTGACCGTGGAATATGACAAGGTTATCGAGCAAAGGCTCGAGGAAGCGGTCATCACCGAATCGGTGGCTTACGCCAAGATAATCGAAGAGGCTTCGAAAGTTTTGGATATTGTTCATTCATAGAGGAGATCATAAGGGAGCGGGTCAATTTGTCGCCCGCTTCCTTTGTTTTTTAATATGCATAAATTATTGGACACTTCGTCGGCCGCGATACCGACCGGCGTTTCGCCCCAGCGAAAACTTTTCCAGCTTAAATCCGGCCCATACGCCGACAGGCTGGTGTGTCTCTATAACAAATCATCCAGCAATCTGGCGTTAACCTGGGCCGATCCCCCATTTAATGACTGGACCGATCCTATCGCCCTAATTTCCGATTCGGCCGACTATCCAGTTGGAGCCTGCATCGATAGCGTCGGCAATATCAATGTCGTTTACATACAGCAAACCACCTTGAACCTGATTTTCTTCAGGCTCGCTTTTTACGCCGGCGCTTGGAATACCGGCGCCCCGGTGACTATTCTTAATTCCGGTCTGGCCTACTATCCTGTAATTGTCCGTAATAACGATGGGCATCTATGGTGCGGCTTTGCTTATTATGATAGCGCTAAGGAGGTATTCTCCGTCAGGGTCAAAAGCTCAATAAACGGCGGCCTGACCTGGGGAAGCGGCCCGGATGATATAGGTACAATCCTGTCG
>CAZFSN010000044.1:1480-5386 GCA_964521815.1 uncultured Ignavibacteria bacterium
CTATAAAGTGAATAAGCCCTATATATTTTTCGCTGAGGATATCGGCAATGGCTATTTTATACCGCGATGCGCTTATCGAAACAGCGAATCATTTGAGACCGCCACGCTAGTTCGAGGAGTTGGCTATTTCGATAGCTTGCTTTTATACGATAACGCGAGTCAGACTTATATCGATAAAACCGAAGAAGCCAAAAATCTCGATGTCGCCGATGTGTATCACCCATCCAATAATGGCCTGTTTGTTTTTCAAAATGACAGCCTGTATCTGGGTATGGATGAGAAATTCTTTTGTCTGGCGGCGGTTCTGGCGACCGCCGGAAGCGGCGGAACGGTAATCTGGGAATATTTCAATGGCACGAATTGGTCGACGTTTATACCTCACTCCGGCGGATACGGTTTCAATGAATCTAACAAGCTAATTTATCTCTGGCAGGATTTACAATCATCGCCCGCGGAGTGGCAGATCACTTCGGTTAATTCGATTAAAAGATTTTGGGTCAGAGTCAGAGTCACCGATGAGTTCACTGTTGCTCCGGTCGGTACTCAACTTCTGGCCGTGCCCCAAACAGATCATCTAACCCTGGCGCGGGAGGGATTATGAATTTGACCCTGGAATATCTCAAAACCAACCGCAAATGGTTAGCGCCTAATCTGATTGTCTGGGGCAATGCCGATGCCTGTTCGGCCAGGCTTTTAATGACCGAGACCGGGTCGCCGAACCGGGTGGTATTCGCCGCCGATGAAATATTAGGCTTGAATCAGACGATTTTATACTCTGATTTAGTCGATTCGAATGGAAATTCTCTACCGGAGCAAATCGTCAATCCAATTGTTATAATCATTCCTCGAAATCAAATTCATTGCTTCCTGATCGGCAGGCCATCTACGACCGGCTTTAAAATCGGTAAAAGCGGCACGGGATTAAATTATAACTATGATGGCCTGGTTGATATTTTAATCATGGAGGTCGATTTGCCATGAGTTTTACGACAGTCGAAATAGTTAAAAAGCACCTGATGGAAAATCATCTGGTAATAAGTCAGATAGACTCCGAGTCGGTAAAAATATCGGCCGATTCTTCCGCCTCTCTACGGTATCCGCCTGTCAGTCAGCACTCGGAGAAAGTCAAGGCTAAGGAAAATATCAAGCCTGATTATCAGAAAGTACTTTTTCCGCAGGATAACCAGGTCGTCTTGAACAAATCGGAACTGATAAGGGATTCGGTGGTGGTAGCCTCCGATAGTTCTCTGGGGACAATTTACAAAGAAAACCTGGACTATACCGTTGATTACGCCGGCGGCATGATTACTCGAATCACTTCCGGCAACATTCCGCTGGGATCATATATCTCTATCTGGTATATGCCGTATCGAGTCTATACCCGAGGCGTCGATTACAGTATCGATTATGCCAAAGGCGAAATCAATCGGCTTGGCGCCGGTGATATCGAACCGGGGCAATGGCTATATGTCGATTACGAATCGGAACACGCGTTTATCGAGGATGAGACGATTGTAAATGCTATCAATGAGGCCAACGAACAGGTGCTGAACTTCATCGATACGGTTTACTCATCATCGACCGATCGCTCATTGGTGGTAGCCGAGACTTATCTAACAGTCGCTATTATCTGCCGAATCAAGGCTCTCTGGGCAGTTTCGGCCGGCTTGAAAAACTTCGTTAGCTCCACCTGGTCGGCGCTGGCCGATCAGTACAAGCGGGATGCTTATCTGTTTTTAGGAAAATTCGTAGGAACGTTGACCGAATTTAAAACGCCGCGAAAAGCCTGAACCCTGGAATGGATAGGGAAGATGATTAGAATAGAAAACAAAGCCGTAAATGCTATTCGGCAATCAGTAGTTATAGCGGCTATCCTGGCAATCGCTATCCTTCAATCAGGCTGGAATCCTGTCGCTGTCCGGGCGCAATCCGTCAACGATGATTTAAAAAAATATGCTTCGGTTGATTCCTCAAGCGGAGTTTACTCATTTAAAAACAGCGCGCTTGATTTTAAGATCGAGATAAAGCCATCCGAAGATTCCCGAATAAAGTCTAGCTTTGCTTTATACAAATGGAATAAAACCGCCGGTTTTGAAATAATTCTGCCGAGGCAAACCAGTATGAACGAAATCGCCGACGAGGGCGGAATATCCGCGTTGCGATTGTCGGAAGGCGATATCGAAAACAAATTCTACCTGAGATCATCGAGCGACTTTGAATGGGAGATAGTCTTAAACGATAAGCCTGAAAACAACATCCTGAAATACGCTATTGAATCGGCCAATCTCAAATTTTACTATCAAGATCCGGATACTTTCGCGGCTCACATAGATGACTGGGATTTCGACAGCGACATACCCGGTTCATACGCGGTTTATCATAATTCGGGCAGGAATAATCAGCATAAAACCGGCAAGGCTTTTCATATCTATCGTCCTAAAGCCTGGAACAGTGATGGCGATACGGTTTGGTGCGATCTGAATATCGATACTGTGATGAGTACGCTATCGATTTCTATCCCGCAAGCTTTTCTCGATTCTGCCGGCTATCCGGTTGTGGTAGACCCAACTTTTGGCTGTACGGCTAAAGGGGGAAGCGGGATAAGTATGTCCGCGAATAATTTCCGTCATCTGGTAAATTATAACGATTACGCCGATGCGGATGGCAATATGCAAACCGCGCATATCTGCGGTTATAAGATTAGCTCATCAGCTGCCTGCTCCTCGTCGATAATTGTTTACTCTCATAGTAATACTTTAAGTGAATGTGTTAACATAGCTACCAGTAATAAGATAGAAATCAGTAAATATGCAAGCACCCCGGATAGCGCTATTTGGTTTAACGCGCCTATTTCCGGAACGCTGGAAGATGATGAAGATTATATCGTATCCTGGCAGGGCAAAGAAAGCTGCGATTATTGCTTGAGAATCTGCGGCGACTATACCGGAATCTGGGGCTATGAACGGTACGCCGATTATTCCGATTGGGGCGCTAATGATGATTTATCAGGTTACTCGTCGGGTAGCTACATTTGCAGTGTCTATGTTGACTACGATGACAGCGGCGGCCCGACAGACGATCCTTATATTCGGACGCGCAAGCTAAAAAGGAGTCATTAATGAAAAAACCGGTTATAATTATATTACTGTTTCTGATACTGACAAGCCTGGGGCTGGCGGATTTTTTAGGCGTCTACGATAAAGGTAATGATAGCGCCGATGATTCGGTCTGGGTATATATCTCTATGTGGGATTCGTTGGCGCTTAAGCCGGAAACACCTGACACGCTTTTTATCTATCGTTTTGCTCCCGATGGCGATACGCTGACCGCCGACACGATTACATCAATGTCATCACTTAATTTCGCGAGCGGCTTCTATATGAAACGCTATCGGGCGGGCAGTCAGGAAGGACAATATATCGTTCACGCGGTCGGTTCCGGAAACGGTAATTATTATTCTCTGGCGGACCACAGCTATTATGTCAACGATGGCGCGTTCGGCGATTTACTTGTCGCCAATGATGCCCCCGGCAATTGGGCTGATATGAAAATCAGCGGGGATGGTCATGTCAGTCCTAATTTCGATGACATCAATGGCGAGCTGGATAATTCCGAACTGGCCGCCGGCGCGATTCACGAAATCGCCGATTCGACCCGGCAACTGGTCTGGCGCACTATGCTGATGCCGGGGTATCCTTCTGACGGCGATACGGCTTCGGCTTTGTTGTATCGTATTTATACCTACGTCGATGGCAATGGCGCCGGCGGTATCGATGCCGCTATCAACGATCTCAACGATATCGATTCCAGCGCTGTCTACCTGGCGGTGTTGTCGGCATTGATGGCCGATTCGGCGGCAGTCGATACCGGCGATGGTTCATACGCTCACGCCTCGCTGAAATCCGG
>CAZFSN010000044.1:5486-17550 GCA_964521815.1 uncultured Ignavibacteria bacterium
ACCGATTCCACGAAAATACAGGGCGCGCGAATAACTGTTAAAACGGTCGATCAAACAACTACCAAAGTTGCCGGTTTGCCCACCGATGTTGATGGTGAATTAGTGCTAACGCTGGATTCGGGAAACTATTGGCTGGAGATCACCGCCAACAACTACAATCAGACTAAAGATACGATTACTGTCCCACTCGGTGGAAATAGCGATACGCTGTTTATGTCGATGTTCGACCCCGGCGGTCCACCCGATCCCGATTTGTGCCGGGTTTATGGCTGGGTCTATGATATCGGCGGGGATAGCCTGGCCGGCATTGAAGTTACCGCTGAAATTCCCCGGGCCTATCATCCGGCCAAGTATGGCAACGTGGTGATCACGCCATTTTCGAAATCGACTGTCACCGATTCGACCGGCTACTGGTATTTGGATTTGATACCTACATCATCGCTTTCAAACAGCCAATCCAAATATATGTTCACGATCAAATATCAGACCGGCGTTATCTATCGCTTGGAATCTGAAGTGCCCGATCAATCCGGCTGGCAATTGCAGTAAAAGATAGATAACAATACTGGAATGTCAAATACACTCAATATTGTCATTGCGAGGAGTCCGAAGGACGACGAAGCCGTCAAGGCACGTCCGTGCAATCTGGGATTTATTGCGCTGTATACATCCAGATTGCTTCACCCCGCTATCGCGGGATTCGCAATGACCATTGTAGTTCTTTAATAAAGGAGATATTATGCAAGAGCTAATCATAATTAAAGCTGGTCTGCTTGGAGGTATTGGCAAGTTCATCACCGATCAATCGTTAAGCGCGGTAGGCGCGTTACTCGTACTGGCAATCGGTATGATCGCTAAAAAATATCTGATTCCGCTTCTCAAAACCGCCCAGGCGAAACAGACCGCCGGCCATGTGCTGATTATCGCCGATGACGTGACCGATTATTTCGCCGAGAAATTCCCCAGCGCTCACTGGTCGATCTGGCTCGATAGAGCGATAGACAAGATTATCGAAGTCACCGGCGTGAATCGCGGCCCAGCCGAACGCGCGGCCAGAGCGGCAATAAGCCGCAAGAAAAGCCAATTGATAGCGGGGGAGGGTAAGATTGAGGGTAGAGGGTGAGAGAAGGCTAAAATAAAAAGAGGGCGTATGCAATACGACCCGAGGTTGTTGACAAACTTAAAAAATAAGTTCAGACAGGTCGTAGCGAAGCGTGACCCGTATCATCAAAGGGCCGGACAGGAATGATATTTGGTTATAAATTAATGATTTGAATTTTGTCTGTATTGTCCGCTAATTCGGTCAGTTTCCGCGCTACTATTTTGCGATGGCATATTTCCGGGTCTTTTTCAAGGCATAACAGACATATTATCTTATCGTTTAGGAAATTGCTTAATTGCAATAAAGTCTCGCTTTGGCCGTCAAGATAGATTTCATAATGCTTAAAAAAGTAAGCATAGTCATGATCGATTTTGACCTTATCTCGAAGATTTTGCGGACTTCCCAATTGCTTAAGATGACTATATTCGATATTCGAGAGCGCCAGATGATCACGTAGATTATTTCGCGAGAAATCTTTGATCCGTGAAAAAGGCCTCTCTCTGATATCGATTACCATGTTTATTTTGTTTTGTTGAAGTGTCTTCGTAAAATTATCAATCGATAACCCTTGATAGCCAATAGTAAAAAGATTAATCGACTTCGCGGCCATAATGTCAGGAAAATACTCGACCGCGTCAGGCTTGTCAAATCTAAACGCCTTTTCCGGCCGTAAAACGGTTTTTTCCTTGACTTTATCAAGGTTGCGCCTATATTTTCGATAAGATTACGGGGCTATTAGTATAAATAAACCTCGTTTTTTTATGGCGGCTTAGCCAAGTGGTAAGGCAGAGGTCTGCAAAACCTCTATTCTCCGGTTCGAATCCGGAAGCCGCCTTTTTTTAATCCAGATCATTTTGATCCTTGACATATAATTAGCTTTTAATTAATTACCTCTATCTTTCCGACCTTAAAACGGAAAGGCATTAAAATGGTCAAATAATGCCGGAGTGGCGGAATAGGTAGACGCAAGGGACTTAAAATCCCTCGTATGGTAACGTACGTGCCGGTTCAATTCCGGCCTCCGGCAGAACTAATTTGATGGATTATAACTGGACCGAAACATATCGAAAATTTCTCGAACTCAATCCCGCCCAAATAGCTATTATAGTATCTGGTTATGCCGATATTGTCCGGGCCGAGGAAATTTTAGAGCTTGGCGCCGGTTAATGCCTGAGAAAACCGATCACGCTTAAAATAATTGGCGTAGCGGTCAGAAATGAATTTGACAAGAAACTGATAATATTACAAATATAATTTTTGCAAAAGCCCGCCAATTAGATAAATCAAAGATTTTCCAGATAATAATTAACGTTTCACTTGCTTTATAATTTGCATTCACTATATTAATATGAGTTTAAGACAGAGCCGGGATTTAGTATTATTATCAGTCCCATTCTATTGAATAATGAATAGCGATTATAAATCTAAATTTGTTTTTACGCATCAACCGGAATTCACAAGCCGACTAAACGGAGAAACTGAAAGCTCGCGGGCCGAGCTTCTACAGGTTTTGACTTCCCTGATCCAGAGCGAAAACTATTATAAGCAGATGGTGGAAAAGCTACCGGAAGTAGTTTTCGAGATCGATCTGGATGGCCGTGTCACGTTCTTCAATAAAAACGCTTTTGATGTGACCGGTTATAATCAAACCGATATCGATAACGGTCTGGACGCCGAGAGGCTTTTTATTCCCCAGGACAGGCCGAGGCTTTTAGCTAATATGCAACAGTTATTTGACGGCGAAAACCCCG
Source organism: uncultured Ignavibacteria bacterium (assembly GCA_964521815.1). Lineage (GTDB taxonomy): Bacteria > Zixibacteria > MSB-5A5 > UBA10806 > 4484-95 > JAAEQD01. The sequence continues at coordinate 8,340 of CAZFSN010000044.1, forward strand.
GTGGCAATGAATATACGGCCTTAAGGAAAGACGGCTCTGAAATTGCTGTCGTGGTCAAATCCAGCCGTATTATGCGGGATGACAAACCAGTCGGTTTGCGCGGGATCGCGTTCAATATTACCGGTTACGCGAGAACCTGGTGCGAACTGAAAAATAGAAGCGATTCGATTCGCTTGTTACTCGATACCGCGAATAATCTGATCGTTCGGCTGGATAATAATTTGAAAATCAAGGAGTTCAATCGTACTTGCGAAAAAATCACGGGTTATACTTGTAATGAAGTGGTCGGTCGTGATTGGCTTAAGCTAATTATCCCCGATGGTTTTGACCAGGATGGTTTCCGGAATTTTGCTATTTGGCAAAAGGAAAATCCGAACAAGGCATTTGAAAGCCCGATTATCACCAAACATGGCTGGTTGCGAAATATCTTATGGTCAGGGTCGGTATTAGTGGCTGAACTCACTGGGCAGGCCGATGTTATCTTCATTGGCCAAGATATTACCGATTTTAAAAACGCCGAATCCGCCTTAAGTCAGAGCGAGGAAAGATATCGCCTGCTGTTGGAACAATCCAATGATCCGGCTTACCTTTTAATCGATAACAAGTTTGAATTTGTTAATAACCGTTTTATCGAACTCTTCGGTTGGACCCAGGAAGAATTGCGGGCGCCTGATTTTGATTTCATGCGCCTGGCCGCGCCTTCAAGCAAAAAAATAATCGAAGATCGTTTGAAGATTCTTGACCGGGGCGGTTTGCCGCCAAGCCATTACGAGTATACGGCTTTGACCAAAGACGGCCGGGAAATCGACCTAGATGTTTCGATTGCCTATGTTAATTATAAAGGTAAAAAGGTGGTTCAGGGCATTTACCGCGATATTACCGAACGCAAAAACATTCAGAAAACCATGGCCGAAGCGCTTTTTAATCTTAACCAGATATTTAATGCCGCTACCCCGATGAATGTGATTGATATAAACTATACAATCTTACAAATCAACGACACTTATTCCAGTCTATATCAAGTCACACCCGAGGATGTTATCGGCCGCAAATGCTTTGAAATTTATCCCGGTCCATACTGTCACGGACCCCGATGCGCTATCAAGCAAATCCTTTTGGGCAAGAATTCGTACGAATATGATGATATCACAAAACTTGATAACGGCACCGAAGTACACAGCCTGGTTACCGCCTATCCTTATCGTAATCGTGAGGGTGAGATCATCGGCATAGTCGAGAGTTTTAAGGATATTACCCAGCGAAAAAAGACCGAAGAAGCCTTACGAGAAAGCGAAGAGTACTACCGGGCGGTCTGGGAAAACTCGCCGGTCGGCATCTGCCTTTCCGATAAAGAGGGGACTTATCATTATGTCAATCCGGCTTATTGCAAAATATACGGTTTCACAGAAAAAGAATTAGTCGGCAAAAACTTTTACGATTTAATTGTGCCGCCCGAGAAAGCAAACAAAAAAGATGGTCATTATCGAAAGACATTTGAACATGATATATCTTCGCCGGTAGGCGAAACCGAATTTATCCGAAAGGACGGCAAACAAATATGGGTCCAATACACAAGTGATTTTATTCGTCATGATAACAAGCCTGTTTATAAGGTTTCAATGAATATTGATGTTACGGAAAAGAAAAAAGCGGAGATTGCGCTTAAAGAAAGCATCGAAAAATTTAAAACCCAATTCAAAAGGCTGCCGATACCGTCTATGTTCTGGCAAAAATCAGATGATGATTTCATTTTAATTGATCACAATGACGCCGCTGTAGTGATTTCTAACGGAATAATTTCTAGTTATTTAGGGACTAAAGCAAGTGAGTTTGAAAAAGATAATCCAGGTAGTTTCAAAAATTTTTGGGATTGCTATAATAATAAATCTGTTGTCAATCACGAACAAATATATCGATCTAAATCAACCGGGGAAAAAAAGCATCTTTCAGTAAGTTACGTTTTCATCCCGCCGGATCACATAATTGTACACACCGAAGATATAAGCTTAAGCAAAGCTACTGAAATCCAGAATAAAGCCCGGTTGGGATTTCTGACCGGTCTGAGAACTGCCACAACCATAGATGAATGCCTGGCTCTTGGCTGCCGGGCGATTTATAAGGCCGAATTATTTGAACGGTCGGTTTTTACTTTACATAATGAAAAAAGAGAAATAATTAACCTTGGCTATTATGGTTTGGATGAAGATGTCATCAAAGCCGCCCGGGAAGCTCCGGCGCCGGATCCCGAACTGACCAGGGCTTTGATGCAGGAAAAGTATCGGATTGGCAATTCGTATTTTGTTCCGCAGGAAGCAGGACTTCCCCTTACTGAATCGCCTCGATATGTCGAACAAGATTGCGATTCGCGCTTTTGCGATAATGCCTGGAAACCTAAGGATGAGCTGTTTGTACCGATTCTAAGCGATAATAATAATATCAAAGGTTGGCTTTCGGCCGATACGCCATTCAATTGTTGCCGGCCTTCCATTGATACAATCATGTTTCTCGAGGAAATAGCCGGGATTGTCATCAAGAAAATACATAATATTATTGGTCTCGAAGAACTAAATAGAGGCCATCAGGACTTGAAGGAAGCAAATATTACGTTAAGACAAGTTCTCGCGGCTATTGAAGAAGATCGGGTCCAATATAAAAATCAGATCAATGATAAAATTAATCTTGTCATTATGCCTGTTTTAAATAAACTTGTCAATCGTGACGGGAAGGTCAGACAGGCTTATTTAAACGCTCTTAAAAACGATTTGCGCGAATTGACCTCAGTTTCCAATAATAAATTAAATATCCTTACCCAATTATCAGCCCGGGAAGCCGAAGTCTGCAATCTAATTACCGGTGGAGCGACCTCGAAAGAAATAGCCGAGCTACTTAATCTCACTCTTGGAACAGTGCAGAAACATCGCGAGAAAATTCGCAAGAAATTAGCTTTAACTAATAAAAATATCAATCTTGAGACGTTTTTGAAAAATCTAATGCGTAGTTAAATATACGTATTAGATTGGTATATTATTCGTATTGACTTCTGACGCTAGGCTGATTAATATAAATGTAAGTTATAGCGTTCAAGCTGTGCTTTGTCCCTTCAAGGGAGTCAGACCTCTTGTTTCTAAGATGCTCAAAGAGACAAAGGGGGGGGAAACCCTGTGGGCTGCTTGATTAAAAAAGCAGCCCATCTCCTTTTATATGGATTTAGCAATAAAAAGCCCCGGAATATTAATCACTCCGGGGTTTTTAATACTAACCTTTTTCCTGGGGTTTACATCCCGTTGCGCCGTTTGGTATAGATCGGGAATTTCTCGCATAACTGGCTGACATCATCCCTGATTTGATTGGTAATCTCCGTATTGCCGAGGTTTTTTATGACCTTGGTGATAAATCCGGCTATCACATGCATCTCCTCCACGCCCATACCGCGAGTAGTTATCGCCGGCGTGCCGATACGAATACCGGAGGTGATAAACGGCGTCTGCGGATCAAACGGCACCGTATTCTTGTTAACCGTAATGCCCGCCTGTTCCAAGGCTTCTTCGACTTCTTTGCCGGTGATGCCCTGGTCGATGAAGCTGACCAGCATCAGATGGTTATCCGTACCGCCGCTGACAATATGAAGGCCGGCATTGCCCAAATCCTCGGCTAAAATCCGGGCGTTTTCCACCACCCGATTTTGATATACCTTAAATTCCGGCTGCATGGCCTCATTGAAAGCCACCGCCTTGGCGGCAATAATATGCATAAGCGGCCCGCCCTGGATACCGGGCATGACCTCACGATTAATCTCTTTCCAGTATTTTTTCTTGCACATTATCAAACCGCCGCGAGGGCCGCGAAGAGTCTTATGGGTCGTACTGGTTACAAAATCAGCATAGGGTATAGGCGAGGGATGTAGTCCGGCTACTATCAGGCCGGCGATATGAGCGATATCGACCATCAGGTAAGCCCCAACTTCATCGGCGATAGCCCGAAATCTCTGAAAATCGATAAAACGGGGATAGGCCGAGGCGCCGGCGATTATCATTTTCGGATTGTTTTTCTTCGCAATCTCCTGAAGCTCATCGTAATCGATTGTTTCGGTTTGCTTATTCACGTTATATGGTATAACATTATAAAGTTTGCCGGAGAAATTTATCGGGTGACCATGCGTCAGGTGCCCGCCATGGGACAGGTTCATGCCTAAAACGGTCTCGCCGGGTTTCAGCATCGCCATATACACGGCCATATTGGCCTGCGAACCGGAATGCGGCTGGACATTAGCATGCTCACAGCCAAATAGCACTTTACATCTATCCCTTGCCAGGATTTCCGCCTGGTCGACAAAGGTACAGCCTCCGTAATATCGCGATTTTGGGTAGCCCTCGGCGTATTTGTTAGTCATGACCGACCCCATCGCTTCTAGCACGGCCTCTGAAACGAAATTCTCCGATGCTATCAGCTCCAAACCTTCATGCTGGCGTTTGGCCTCATTGCGTATCGCTTCGAATATTTCCGGATCGACATCTTTTAAATATGACATTGTTCATTATCCTTTTTCATAATCAGTGATTTTATCCATCCTTCGAGCGTGCCTGCCGCCCTCGAATTCGGTTTTTATAAATATATTAATAATCGCCTCGATCTGATCTTCCGGCGTAAACATTTCCGATAACACCAAGACATTAGCGTTATTATGGGCCCTGGCCAACCGGGCCATCTCAACATTATTGGCTAGGCCGGCGCGGATGCCTTTGACCTTATTAGCGGTTATGGCCATGCCGTTGCCGGTGCCGCAAATCAAGATACCGTAATTAGCTTCTTTTCGAGCCACCGCCTGAGCCGCCTTTAAGCCATAGTCGGGATAATCGGCGCTGGCATCGGATGAAGTCCCGAAATCGATTGTCTCGATATTTTTGGCGGCTAAAATCGTCTTGATTTTCTCCTTATATCTAAAACCTCTATGGTCGGCGCCCAGTGCTATTTTCATTTTACGTATGTCAACCAATTATATTTATCAACATAGTCTTCTTCAAATATGCTAAAAAATGCTTTCTGCAGCTTCTCGGTTACCGGCCCGCGTTTGCCCTCGCCGATTTTTATGCCATCAATTGATGATATCGGCGAAATCTCGGCGGCCGACCCGGTGAAAAAGACCTCATCCGCGATATATAGAGCCTCCCGCGGGATATTTTCTTCAATCACCTTATAGCCCATATCCCGGGCTAAGTGGATGACCGTATTGCGGGTTATGCCGGGCAAAATCGATGCCCCGAACGGCGGAGTTACCAGCGCGCCATCCCTGACAATAAAGATGTTTTCGCCGGAGCCTTCGGAGACATGACCGTAAACATCCAAAGCTATCCCCTCGACATAGCCATGATTAAGTGCCTCGAGTTTGATAAGCTGGGAGTTCATGTAATTAGCCGAGGATTTGGCCATATCAGGCATGGTACCGGGGGCGTTACGACGCCACGAGCTGACACAAACCGGTACACCTTTTTCCAGCGCTTCCGGGCCCAGGTACTTGCCCCACGGCCAGACAGCGATTACCACATCTATTGGTATTCCGGTCGGATCCACGCCTAAACTCCCATAACCGCGGAAAACTATCGGCCTTATATAACAGGCTTCAAGTTTATTGATCTTAATCAATTCGAGTGTGGCTTTGTTGATTTCCTCGACAGTATAGGGAATCTCTATGCGGTAAATTTTGCAGGAATTAAAAAGCCTGACCGTATGTTCGTTCAAACGGAAGCAGGCCGGTCCTTTGGGAGTTTTATAACAGCGCGCTCCCTCGAAAAGCCCCGATCCATAATGAATAACGTGCGACAACACGTGAATCTTGGCATCATCCCAGTTCACGAGTTGGCCATTGACCCAGATCTTTTCAGTTTTATTAAAAGGCATAGATCCTCCATCATCAGAGTGAATTTATTTAGCCGGCGGCAATATAATAAAATTCGGCGATTGTTGGCAACTAAAAATCGGAACCCGGCTAATCTTATAATTTATATTGTATTATTACTACTGTCCAGCCTTCTCCGTCTCGTTGCGAAGCCGCCAGGGCACGTCCGTGCAATCTGTCAGTTTGCTACCCAACGAGTTACAGATTGCCACGTCGCCCTTCGGGCTCCTCGCAATGACGGACTTTGAAGTTTTTCAACAAGCCCAATATTTGGAAACGAGTAGCCCTTAATTTATATTGAATTATATTAATAAATGTGCGTATAATAAGGCAGATTAGAAATTAGGTGAAAGAGGATATCCGAATGTTGAATTATAAAAAATCATTTAAAAAGAATTTGCCCGTATCGGGCGCTTACTTGACAATAGCCGTTTATATATCGTTATTTTTCGCTTGCGGCCCTAAAATGACCCCGGCCCAGATTCAGGTTAAATATCAAAAAGCGGATTCTTTGGCGGCCGCGGGCAACTATAAAAAGGCGCTTAAAGAATATAAAAAAGCGTTGAAATCGGATGAAAAAAACCCGGCAACATATCGGAAAATTGCCGAATGCTACACTAATCTGGATTTGCCTGACAGCGCCGTCACTTATTACGAGGGCGCGATCGTGTTCAATCCCCGGGACATCGACGCATATCAGAAGGTCGGCGATAACTATTTCAATCGGCAGATGTATCATGAGGCGATGACCTGGTATGATCGCGGCATTCAGCTGGGCTATCTCAGCCCGAATAGCTATATCAAGCTGGCCAAAATCCATCATACCTGGAACGAATTGGATATGGCCGGCAAGTATTATCAACTGGCGGTGATGTTTGATTCGACCAATGCCGATGGCTATTACGGTCTGGGCCTGATTAGTTTGGAAGCCGCCGATACGGCATCGGCTGAAACTGATTTCCTGAAAGCTTTCGATAACGGCCCGCACTCCCTGGCGGCCTATCATCTGGGGGAGATTTATGCTCAGAGAAAGCAGTATGATGAGGCTATCAAATGGCTGGGGCGATGCGAGCAACTGGAACCTGAAAGCGAATTAGGCCGTCAGGCATACCATCGCCAGATGGAGATAATAGTCAAGATGAAATCCGGGCAGGAGTAAATCGGGCAATATCCATTCAAGCAAGTTCTATCTTAGCCTTTAAAAAATAAAAGGTTTTCCCGAAAATCTGCCGTAATTTCATAGAACATTAATAATCTCATAGGATCAACTTTTTCTGAATCCGAAAAACATGATTTTTGAAAAAACGGGGAATCTCCGCCGTTGTTTTCGTTCTTACAACGAGTTCCGGCGGGGTGTGACCGGGCGGCATAAGTGTGTAACTCAGTGTCGGGTCACGCCCTACGGGCTACGACCCGACACAACCTGGATGGGAGTAGTCTTCATAAGCTCAGCCAACTTACCGAAATTTCCGGGGAAACTTCTCTTAAAAGATAAGACTTGATAATTTTTCTTTTTAATTTATATTTCTAAATAGAAAGCATAAATCAATCTTAAGGATTTGAGAATGAGAGAAAAAATTATATTTACATTAATATTGGCTTTTTCGTTGATAATCCCGATTGAAGCTGCAATTATCAACATCCCCGATGATTACGCCACCATCCAGGCGGGCATCGATGTCTCAACCGATGGCGACACGGTGCTGGCGGCGGAAGGTCATTATTTTGAGCGAATAAATTTCCATGGCAAAGGTATTCTTGTCACCAGTGAGTTTATGTTAGACGGGGATACGGCTCATATTCAGAATACTATAATTGATGCTGATACTCTGGTATTAGGAGTCGCCGACACGGGGAGCGTGGTTTGCTTTGTGAGCGGCGAAGATTCTACATCGGTTATCCAGGGATTTAGCATTAAAAACGGGACAGGAACCCTGTATTCTGATGAAATAAAAAATGGCGGCGGAATTTATTGCCAGGGATCCTCTCCCACTATCGTTTACAATATTATCAGTGGAAATTCAGCCGATGGAGGTGATGGCGGCGGGATATATTGTTTAGAATCTTTTCTTACTCTTACTAATAATAGGATTACGGGAAATTCTGCCGAGGCATATGGTGGAGGGATTCATTGCACTTATTCTTTTCCTATCATAAGCAATAATATAATAAATGAGAACTCTTCATGGTATGGAGCCGGTATCGCCGGCTGGGAATCTTCTCTTATTATAAGTGATAACGTTTTATGCGAAAACCACGCTTTAGCTTTAGGCGGCGGGTTTATATGTCTGCAATCTTCTTCATCTGTATTTAACAATACAATAAGCGGAAATACCGCCGGCTCTGATGGGGGTGGGATTTATCTATTCGATTCTAATTCGATTATAACCGGCAATTCTATAACCGGCAATTCGGCTGAAACCGGCGGCGGGCTTTATTGTTTTTATGCGTCACCAAATTTGAGCAATAACACGATTTGCGAAAATCATGTTGATGAAACCGGCGGCGGAATATATTGTCATCATACTTCAAGTCCTGAAATAGTTAATTCTATATTATGGGCTAATGGTACGGGGTCAGAAGATGATGAAATATACCTTGAAGATGACTGTTCAATATCAATTAGCTTCAGCGATATCCAGGGCGGCTGGGATGGCGAAGGTAACATAGATATCGATCCGCTCTTTCGCGACCCCGAAAACGGCGATTTTCATCTCATGGCAATCGAATGCGACGATCCCCATGATTCGCCTTGTATCGACATGGGTACTCCGGGCATAATTGATAGCCTGCTTGACTGCGATTGGGGATTAGGTACCCAGAGAAGCGACATGGGCGCGTACGGCGGCGGGCAAGGGCAAGTTGTTATCGATGAACCTGAAAATGAATTGCCCAAACAAATCAGCTTATTTCAAAACTGTCCTAACCCTTTCAACGCTTCGACTACAATTAAATACGAATTGCCCCGGCAATCGCGAGTCACTATCGAAATCTACGATATCCTGGGCCGTAAAATATCCACGCTTATTAACGCTGAATTGCCGGCGGGCTATCATCAGGCAATCTGGCACGCGGATAATTTCGCTTCCGGTATGTATTTTTATAAACTGCAGGCGGGGAATTATAGCGAGACGAAGAAGATGCTGCTGCTGAAGTAGGACAAACATTCAGGTTGATCCCTCTATAACGGGCGCATTAGAAAAACCGTCAGGTAAGGATTCCTGACGGCTCATAATTTAAATATTTAAATTTGTTATATCATCGGCGGTTCGACATACTCGCCGAATACTTCTTTCAAAGTCGAAGTTATTTCCTCGA
>CAZFSN010000045.1:0-17467 GCA_964521815.1 uncultured Ignavibacteria bacterium
TATTCAAACCAGATTAAAGGTTCGGTATAAGTAAAAGCAACCCCAAGAGAATTTCTGTTTTCGGCAATTTCTACGAGTTTTTCCGGGCTGACATATTCAGTCGGGGAATCTTTTTGGGATATAGTCCAGTTCTGGCAAAACGGGCAGCGAAGGTTACAGCCATTGGGACCGGTGGATAAAATCTGTCGACCCGGGTAAAAATGATATAGCGGTTTCTTTTCGATTGGATCGATCGCCAGTGAAACTACCTGACCATAGGCATTGGCTATCAATTCGCCATCGACATTTTCACGCAGTTTACAGATACCCTTACGTCCCGGCTTAATACCGCAATTAACCGGGCAAAGAGTGCATCTTACCCGCCTGTCGGCTAGCTTTTCATAATATCGGGCTGGGATGTTCGGCATATAAAAGCTGATCTATCTCGTTTTTTACTCTGTCTGGGGTAATATTTTCAAAACAGTATTTGCGCGGCATTTTGCATTTCTTTTCGCCATGCAGACTGCAGGGAGAGCATTTGACATTATCGCAAATAATCCTGTCTCTATCGCCCAACGGTGAAAAGCCCAGCGAGGGATGGGTCGGCCCGAAGATCGCTACTACAGGCACGGATAAAGATACCGCCAGATGCATCAGCCCCGAATCGTTGGTAACCACCAGATCGCATCGGGACATTATCCCCGCGATTTTATCTATTCCCAGCTTTTGGGCGGCTACCAGCTTGTCCGAAACGATATTCAGGATAGGATCAAACTCATCGGCGGGGCCATTAAAAACGACGACTCCATTATGGCTATCTTTAATAAGTAATTCGGCCAGTTCCTGATATCCGAGCCATTTCTTTTCCTTATGTTTGGAACCGGGACATAGGCCGATAATCTTGCCTGTAAAACGGGCATTTTTAATAAATTCATCACCGAATTTCGCTATTTCCGGCTGAAGAACCACTCTCGGGCGGCGGCTGACCGGTGCTATTTTTAGACGTGTCAGCGCTTTAAAGTAAGCATCGACTGTGTGCCCGGCATCTAATTTCAATAAAGATTGGCGGACAATTAGCTCCCTGGTGAACCGCCGTTTGGGATAGCTGACCACATTTTTCGGATTGATACTGGCTGATAAGATAATGCTTCGAGGATTTTTCTGAAGGTCAATCACGGTATCATATTTTTGCGCTCTTAACGTTCTTATCAAATCTCTCATACTTGTATCAAAAGCAAAGGCCTTATCGACGGCCGGAAACTGGTCGAACAATGGCGCGTAAGCTTTGCGCGTGACAAAATCAACGATGGCATCGGGATAGGCATTTTTAACGGCCATCGCTACCGGCAGAGCCAGGATAACATCCCCCATAGCGTTCAGCCGGATTATTAAGACTTTCTTTAATTTCATAATAACACCAGCCCTAAAAAACCAATTAACAAACAATATATGCCAAAAAAGAAAAATTTCCCTCGCTTAATAATCCGCATCAACCAGGCGATAGAAAGATAACCGATAATAAAAGCTGTGATCGCCCCGGCAACATACGGCCCTATCGCATTGCCGGATATTGGCGAACCGATAAGATCAAATGACTTTAGCAAAGTCGCGCCGAAAACTGCCGGCAACGAAAGCAAAAACGAAAACTCGGCCGCCTCCGAGGGCGCGAGCTTAAGATGCAGACCGGCCGCTATGGTTGTGCCTGATCGCGAAATACCGGGCATCAAGGCCGCCGATTGAGCTATGCCAATAAGCAAACCCGTCTTAAAATTAGGCAAATTAGAGCCGGATTTAATTAACCTGGTTGATAGCAATATCATACCCGTTACTAAAAGCATAATCGAGACAACTTTGGTTGAACTGAAGGCACCTTCGATATAATTCTCCAAAGCCAGTCCAATGACGCCGGCCGGTATAGTGCCAATAATGATAATAGCCACAAGTTTCAAAGCCGGGAGTTTATCTTGAGTATATGGAGGTACCAAGCTCACTATCATCTTCCAGATCTTTTCTCGAAAAAATAGCACGACTGCCACCATGGTCGCGAAGTGAACCATCACTTCGAAAATTAAACCCGTCGAGGCCTTGCCGCCCAGAATCCTTTCGGCCAAAACCAGATGCCCCGAACTGGAAATCGGCAGGAACTCAGTTAAACCCTGTATCGCGCCCAGAATGATGCCGGTAAAATAATCCAATTTTATAAACCGAACATCACGCCTAAAATGAAACCGAATTGATCATCGAACTGAAATTCACCCGATACTCTTGTCCCTTCGTTAATATCCAGAGTCGCGCCGGCGTTAAAGCCGATATTAAATTGATCATCAGAGCCATAGTGATCCCAACGCATAATCAGCCTCCCGTATGGCCAGAGGTCCATAGTCTGGGTCAAGGCTATATTTCGGGAGCCAACTACGAAACCGCCGAGTGATATGTTGCCTTTGCCAACGCCCAATACCGTCTCAGTCAAGCCGCCGACTGACAGGTCTATCGGATCTTGAATACGCAGTTCCATCACCTGGTATTTTAGGTCGCCGCCTAAAACAAAACCATCATCACCGCCATGGTCAAAATCAGCAAAGCCAAATCTAATCGCGGCATCTGAGTAGCCGCCAATTCCATAACGGTAGCCGCCGACAAGGGTATTGACATCATCATAAATCCCGACATTGCCGAACACCTGAGATGAGCCTTTCATAATCGTTTCGGCCGGACAGATTTGAGGGGAATACTGAGCTAATGCATCTGGGCAAAAAACCAGTAATCCAATTGCTGAAGTTAACGCCACTATTTTCAAATACTTCATATAATCTCCCGAGTTTTAGAAATTCATCGTTAAACCTAACGATAATAACAGGTATTTGGTAGACTTATCGGTGGTGGTAATAATGTTATAGCGTCCCTCGGCGTATGGGGCTACCGGAAACACCGGCAAATCAAGTTCCACGCCTCCCACCAGATGATAGCCCATTTTCGTTTCATCACCCGGTAATGGTGGAAACAAAAGCCCATCGGGTGATTCGAGATTGTAAACAACTTTATAAAAAGCAAAGCCTGCCCCGGCATAAGGTTTCATAATGGTTTTACCGAATTTCTTTACAACGGTAACTCCATAAGAAAAATTTGAAACCCTCAGATCGACATTATTAATGAGTTCTTTCTTTTTCCAGGCATAATCAATAAAACCGATAAAATCTAAGATAGGCAAAGTGCCAACTTTAAAATGAGCCCCGATAGATGTCATTTTTTCATCGAATTTTGACGTTCCATCAGGGATATAACTGGGGATTAATATTTTCAGTGAATCAGAAATGGTCTGAACGGCCTGATCGAGGGTCTTGCAATTATAGCCCGTTGTTTGTCCGGCGTGAATTCCAACCCCTAAACCGGTTATTGCCAATGCCTGCATATATGTACAGACGACCACAATCAGAACCAAAGCTATTTTTTTCACGTCATCCTCCTAAGCTGATATAGCTTATCATATGTTTTACTTCCGGTCCTTCCCGTCTGTATGAATAGAATAGCTCTTTATCGCAGACAGTACAGGACTCACTGGTTAGAGTATATTTTATTCCAAATTCGGCTAATTCGTCAAGTATTAATCTTTTCAGATCGATAAAGAATTTACCATTTCGGCGTTGCCGATATTTTTCATCGAACAAAATTAATACCTCTGATGATACTTCAAAGCAGCACGAACCGATACCTGGTCCGATGACAGCCCTGGCTTTATCGTTATTGAAACCGGGAACGGTATAGAAAAAATTGCCCAGGATTCCCGTTAATACGCTCCGCCAGCCGAGATGGAGAAGTCCGGCTATTGAACCATCATACAAAAAAACCGGGAAACAATCGGCTGTTCTGACCAGAAGAATATACCCGGTTGAATCAGTAAATACGCCATCAGCCGGATCATTCGTATTATCCCCGGCAGGGATCACGATATTAGTATGTTTCTGGTTAAGTCTGACCAGGCGATGATTTTCTTTACCGTTTAAGGCTTGATTTCCTGAAGCTTGAAAACAGGATTTGACGATAAAATTATCGATTTCGGATGAATTAAACGAGTCATTTTTTATCAATGTTCCGGCAGGCACGCCCAGAAAATCTTTATAATTCAGGTACAAAAAGCTATCTTTCGATTTTATTAAGTATGGATTTTCATTCATTGATGGAATTCCCGGCAGATCTGGTTAAAGATATTACTCCCGGAATTTTCCTGACTTTTTGAATTACTTTTTTAAGTTGGGCCAGATTCGCTACTTCCAGAAGGAAATATCCCGAGGTAGGATTGTTGGGAGAATAGCTGCCGTCGGCTTTTATTTCAGCGCCCCTGACATTGACATCGGCTTCAGATATGGCATCGGTTATTTCCCGCAGAAGGTTTTTTCTATCCTGCACCACGGCCTCTAGACGAATCAGGAAATTCTGACCTTTTTCGACATCCCATTCGACCTCGATTTTTCTATCCTCTTCCGTTATCGAAACGGCATTAGGGCAATCACGACTATGAATCGTGATACCTCTTCCCCGCGTGATAAAACCGATTATTTCCTCGCCGGGAACAGGCTGACAACATTGTCCGAATCGAAACATCAGGTTATCGGCGCCTTTGACTTTAATTCCGCGCGGATGGCGCCGGGCTTTTTCGGCAAATCTTTGTAAAAACGTAGTCTCTTTATCCGCTTTAACCGGTAAGATTCTGTGGATAATCGATGACACCGATATAGCCCCCGCGCTTAGCCTGGCCATCATTAAATCGACACCGGTAAAGCCCAACTCGTTGGCCAGTTCCAGAAGCTCATGATCGCCGGGCTTTTTGATATGCTGATGTTTCAGTTCGCGCTCGAAAATCTCCCAGCCCAGCGAAACGGCCTGATTATAACCGCGTTCTTTAAGCCAGCTTTTTATTTTCGACTTGGCCCGACTCGTTTTAACTATTTTTATCCAGTCCACCGATGGATGCTGATGGGGCGAGGTTATAATTTCGACCGTATCGCCCGATTTTAGCGCAGTCGTGAGAGGCACGAATTTGCTGTTAATCCTGGCTCCGATACAGTGAAAACCGACATCCGAATGGACGGCAAAGGCAAAATCCAAAGGCGTGGAATCTTTGGGCAGATGTTTTAATTCGCCGGCGGGTGTATAAACGAAAATATCATCCCGGAACAGATCGATCTTGAAATACTCAAGAAACTCCTCGGGATTGGTTAGTTCTTTTTGCCATTCCAGGATTTCGCGTACCCAGGCCATACGTTTGTCGGAGTCATCATATTTGCGTTTGCCTTCTTTATACAGCCAATGCGCCGCGATCCCGTACTCGGCCCGGTAGTGCATAGTCATGGTACGGATCTGGATCTCCACCATGCGCCCGCGAGGACCTATCACAGTCGTATGCATCGATTGATACATGTTGGATTTTGGATTGCCGATATAATCGTGAAATCTTTCGCCTACCGGTTTCCACAGGTTGTGAACTATACCCAAGGTTTGATAACAGTCCTTCTCGGTTTCGACTATGGCCCGGATAGCGAACAAGTCATAAATCTGGTCAAAATCGACCTGTCGCTTTTGCATCTTACGCCAGATTGAATCAAAATGCTTGGCCCGGCCTGTAATCTCGGCGTGAATTCCGTTTTCCTCCAGGGCTTTGCGTAATGGTTCGGTAACCTCTTTAATATATAATTCCCGATCTTCCTGGCCTTGTTCAATCTTGTTTTCGATAAATCTGTAATGTTCCGGTTCCAGTATCTTAAAAGACAAGTCCTCAAGCTCCGATTTCATTTTGCCCATGCCGAATCTATGAGCCAACGGGGCATATATTTCATGAGTTTCTAAAGCTATAGCCAATTTCTTTTCCGGCGGCAACGGATCCAATGTTCGCATATTATGAAGGCGATCAGCCAGTTTGATAATAATAACCCGGATATCTTCCGACATCGATAACAGCATCTTGCGAAAATACACGGATTGCTTGGCCGTTGTCGATCTATAGGTCAAACCCGAAAGCTTGGTTAAGCCGTCAACCATATGGGCGATTTCATCGCCGAACACTTCCCGTACTTCGTTTATCGTTATAGATGTATCTTCGACGACATCATGAATCAAACCGGCGGCGATAGTAGCCGAATCCATATGTAATTCCGCCAGAATGAAAGCTACTTCGAGACAATGCTCGATAAAGTGGTCGCCCGACTCACGAAATTGGCCGTCATGAGCCTTATCGGAAAATTCATAAGCCCGCCGGACCAGGGGAATATCGATATTGGCATTATAAGATTCTATGAATATAATAAATTGAGCCAGGTTCATCTTACTTTTCATTGTCGCTTCTTCCCTGCTCGATTATTTTTAGAGCACGCTCATATACGGTCTTTATGTCTAAAGTCCTCATACATTCACAACTGCCATCACCATTAATACGGCAGACATGGCCATTTTGTTTGTCGGGGGTAATAAATGATGCGAATTTTCCTCGCGGGCCCCATCTTTGAGGCCCGTTTGTTGGGCTATTGGGAAATATTCCTAATACAGGTGTACCGAGGGCGGCCGCTATATGTAGAGGTCCCGTACTGCCGGAAATAAATAGCCGGGCTTTCGATAAAACGCCGATTAGCTGAGCGAAATCTGTTTTATTGATTAAGTTTATCGCAAAATCGGGTAACTCGCGCTCGTTGTTACCCTGTCCGGTTATCACCACTTTATAATGTTCAGCCAATTTTTTTATGAGTTCCTGATAAAATGAGCCGGGCCAATTAGGCGCCGAACCCTTTGAGCCCGGATGTATGACTATATATTCGACCGATTCGCTCAATCCAGCTATCGGCGGCTTATCGGCCGTTTCTATATTCAGTTCGGGATTGATTACTTTTGCCGGGAAGTCCAATCCAAACACGCTCAACAGCTTAATATTCAAGTCAACTTCATGTTCATTTGAATTTCTGCGCGGCAAGTTTATCCGCCTGTTAAATAAAAACGAATAAAACCTTCGAGAAGTACCAATCCTGATTGGAACCCCGGCCAAATATACTGTCAGGGCGCTACGCCAGCCCGGTTTAACGAATAGGGCAATATCGTACGATTGAATCTCTATTAATTCGACTAATCTGCCGGTAGTCAAAGGTTTACCGGTAGAATCAGTCATTAGAATATATTTATCGACATAATTGGCGTATTTTAATAAAGACGCGTTATAACTTGAAGTTAAAAAATCAATAGCCGTCCCGGGATAGGCGTTTTTTAATAGCGATGCCACCGGCAATGTTAAAACCAGATCGCCTATTCTATCGGGTCTGACGATTAATATTTTTTCATTGCCATGAAGTTTAAGTCTTGGCATCCGGATTTTCCCTCGTTATTTGATTTCTTATTCTATCCGAAGTTCTGCGATACCGGTTATTCATATTGCAAGTTCTATATTAATGATAGCCCTAACATCATCCAGACCAGCATCGATATAATAGGCCCTCTCAGCAGGTCAGCGAATATGCCGACTACGAATATCCCCAGAACCATTAGCAATATGCCCAGCTGGAATATTTTCTGCTCGCTGTCTTTGGATTTTCGATATCTGGCCAGCGAGTAGCGTATCTGGGTAAATAATATCCAGAACAATATAAGAAGAGCGAATGGTCCGCCGTCAAATAAATACTCATAATACATACTATGCCAACTCCGGAATGATTCATCTCTAATGCCCGGATTCTCCGAGTAGACCGCTAAATCCCGAAAACTGTTTATGCCATTACCGAAAAAACCGACTTCTTTGATTTTTAACTTAGCCAAATTAAATACATCATCGCGATAAGAATAAAACTGCTTTTTATTATTATAATCGAACCTTCGATTTATGGCATCCAGCGTAGCCGGTGAGTAAAAATAGATAATGGCGGCTATCGCGGCGACGATTATCAGCAGTTTCCTGTCCTTAAAAATACCCAGTAAAAGCACATACAATCCCAGAGCCGCGTAGCATATTCTGGTCAGAGTAAATACTACGCCTACAACCAGAGGTAAAGTCACCAGCGCCAGAAAAAATTTTTCGACAGTATTTTTGGTGAAAACGAACATTGATAGTACCAGACCGAGCACGAAGACCAGGTAAATCGACAGAGTATAGGTACCGGACACTAAAGATTCCGCTCTCACGTCGATTCC
The DNA here is from genome assembly GCA_964521815.1 of uncultured Ignavibacteria bacterium. Taxonomy (GTDB): domain Bacteria; phylum Zixibacteria; class MSB-5A5; order UBA10806; family 4484-95; genus JAAEQD01. The sequence goes on from CAZFSN010000045.1 coordinate 8,140, forward strand.
CGCGCTATATTTAATAATGCCTATTCCGGCGGCAAGTATGGCTCCGGCGATCAGAAGCCATATAATCTTCTGCCTCCTTTCGGAATTAACCACAATTGAGGGGACTATAAAATATAGCAATGGCAAGGTCAGTTGTTCGAAAACACTGCCGAATTTCCCGTCATAACCGGAACTGATTAAGACTAAAAATTTGAAACCTATAAGCGCGGCAATCGGCTTAAAAAGCGGATAATTCAGCCATTCACGCCGCCTGTAGACCAGCGTTTGCGCGATCCATATCATCAGCATCAAAGCGGCCATGAACTCCGCCAGCGCGTTCGATAACATCAAAACGAAAGCGAATACCATCAGAAAAAAGTAAGCGATGTTATTCAAATAGGGATTTGTTCTCTCCATCCAGACACTCCGCCGTATCATTTATTTTATCGATAAATCATTCTATCACATTAAATTTATACTTCAACCGACAAAATATTTCAAGCTTTATCTATAAACAATACCATTAATCCGAATGCTCGGTTGCCGGAATAGTTATTGATCGATATGATAATATCATAAAAACATACGATTATCGCAGATCTGACCCTTACCGGTAAAAACCCAAACGTAGAAAGTAGCCGTTATTGATTGGCATTTACTCCATGAATTGCAAGTCGTAGAGGCGTTTATAAGGTCCGTTGCCGGCAATCAGATCGCTATGAGAACCTACCTCGACTATACGGCCCTTATCGATGACCAGAATTTGATCGGCATTGCGAATTGTCGAAAGGCGATGAGCCACAACTATTACAGTTCGGCCGCTTAACAGATTATTGATCGCTTGTTGTATTAATTGCTCGGATTCGGTGTCCAGCGATGAAGTTGCCTCATCAAAAATCAGAATAGGTGGATCTTTAAAAAGCGCCCTGGCAATAGACAGTCTTTGCCTTTGGCCGCCGGAGAGTTTTACGCCGCGGTCGCCTATAATAGTATCGTAACCATCGGGCAAGGCTTCGATAAATTCATGGGCAAAAGCCGCCCGGGCCGCCTGTTCGATTCGTTCGACCGAAGCGTCTTTTTGGCCATAAGCGATATTATTCGCCACCGTGTCATTGAAAAGAATAATTTCCTGGGTGACAATGCCCATCAACGATCTTAGCGAATTAGTGGAAATATCTCGTATATCAATGCCGTCAATCGTGATCCTGCCGCCGGTGACTTCATAGAACCTTGGCAGTAAGTCGACCAGAGTAGATTTGCCGCCGCCGGATGGTCCGGCCAAGGCCAGAATTTCGCCTTTTTTCAATTCAAAATTAATATCGCTCAAGGCGAAATCGCCGGTGAAGTACTTAAATGACACATCTTGATATTTTACGGAATCTTTCAGGCCATCTATTTCTATAGCATTTTGCTTGTCGCATATTTCTTGAGGCATATCGAGGATTTCAAACAACCGTTTGCCGGCCGCCAGACCCTGTTGGATTTCGATATTTACCTGGCTGATCTTTTTAACCGGGTCCATAGTCGAAAACGTGGCCACCAAAAACAGGATAAAAGTGCTGGTAGTTAAGCCGCTGCCGGAAAGTATCTGCTTGCCGCCATACCATAATATCAGCGCACCCACCGACACACCGAGTATTTCAGTTAGCGGTACGCTTAGATACCCGATCCGGCCTAATCTGACCATCGTTTTATAATAGTCCTGGGCGATTTTCTTGAATTTCGCCAGCTCGAAATTTTCCATGCCAAATGCCTTGACTACCCGGATACCTGAAACCGTTTCCTGTAAAATCGATGTTACCGCCGCCATTTTTTGTTGAGAAATAATCGAACGCGACCGCAGCTTTCTGCTTAGAATGCCGATCGCCGCTACCGCCGGCGGTAATACTATAAGGCTGACCAGGGCCATGCGCCAGGAAGCCAGAAACGCCAGAGAAAGAAAAAAGATAAAATTGAGTACGGCTTTTAAAAGCGTCGAAAATCCTTCGCCAATTGCTCCCCTTACCAGCATAATATCGTTGGTAATACGCGAAATTAATTCGCCGGTTTTCTGGCCATGAAAATAAGCTAATGACATGGTTTGATACTTACGGTAAAGGTCATTCCTGATATCCCTTATCACCCCCTGTTCCACCCGCGTAATTAGAAAGCTCTGGGCATACCAAAACACGTTTTTAATGAAGAAAATCAATACCATTAAAATACATACTCTCAGAAGTTTATCCATCCGGGTTCTTCCGCCAATAAGGGTCAAGACAGCTTTCTTGTCGAAACTTCGCAGTTCCTGAAGCGTGGGCCGATAATCCTGATCGATATTATCAAAATTCTGATCGCTGGATTCAAATATCAATTGAGTCACCGGGACTATGGTGGTCAATGAGATGCTGGTAGATAACGAAAATAAAAACATGCAAATAACCGCCGGTATAAAAAACAATAAATGCGGTTTGATATATTTCAACAGCCTGATATATATCTTTATCAACTATCCTCCCTGCGGCCTCGTTATTTACCGGCGGGCCGATAATTCGCCGCATATCTATAATACAGATTCCGCGGCTTATTTCACGGCTAATCTAACCTGTTATTAATAGCCAGTCAATCAATTTCCCTAAAATCCCAATGTATCGATTATTGCCATTATTTATCAAATTAAATAATTCTTAAGTTTAATGATAATTATTTTAAAAAGATAGATTGTTAAGCGAATGCTGATAAGCCGCGGGCGTATCAATATCGATCCATCTCTCATCAGAATTCATAAACACCGCTTCCATATCATTATTCCGAATCAACTCCCTGATTGCCGCGCTGATTGAATCCTGATTCATTATCAAGGCGTTTTTCATAGCCGAAAAATAGCGTTTGCTTAGCTTAAAAATCCCGCAATCCACGCCATTATAGATATTAATATCCTTGCCGATATTGACAATTCTGTTTTCCTGAGTTACTACTTTGGTCGCGTCATCGATATCATAAACCTCATCGATTCTTGGATCAACCAGTAAAAGATTGCTTCCTCCGGAGGCGTTAACTATCCTTTCCAGGGCTGAAAGTGAAACGATATGATCGGACATCGACAGGATAAAATCTTCATCCTCAACCGCCGGTTCGGCTGATAGCACGGAGATACCATTGCCTTTATCCCATTGATCATTTTCTATTAATGTTATGTTATAGCCGAGGTTATCGTTTTTTTCAAGATAGTCCGTGATGTACTCCGATTGATAGCCTACCACTATGACGAATTCATCAATTCCGACTTTATGAAAATTACCCATAATCGTAGACAGAATCGTTCCATCGCCAAAAGGCAGCAGCGTTTTGGGGATAGTATAAGTCTGGCGCCACAGACGGCTGCCCATTCCGGCGGCAACAATTACAGCTTTCATAACATCTCGCTTTCCGGCTAAATCACGTTTTCGTGGCCGCCTTCAATAAGTAATTCCTCGATTTTCGCCACCATTCTGTTGGAGGCTTTTCCATCCAGCATATAAAAATATTTTTGGCGATATTCATCAGCAGCGCTTATCATTTCTGCCGTTGGTTCTAGAGCTTGTTTTATGGCTTTCCTTATGTCGCGGCCGGAGCCGATATGAACGAACGCATCCTTGAGGAATTCGCGATTATCGATTTCAAGCAGCGGCTGACCATCGGAATGTTTCAAATTATCGCAGGGTAAATCGAAAATAATACCGGTCTTGTTGAAAGCCAGAAAATCGAAAACCGTGCTGGAGGCTTCGCTTAGAAGTGTATCCGCTGCGACATAATAAGGCACGATATTATACTCATCATACGGCAAGAGTACGGCATGCGCGAATTTGTTGACCCTTTTCTCGTAAATTTTGTGTTGGCGATGGGGCGCGTATTTCCCCATCCAGCTATAAGGATGCAGTTTGATAATCAGGTTATAATCCGTAGTTTGTTCGAAAATATCATCTCTTATTTGGTAAAGGCAGGTTGGTTTATATGTCGGCGCGAATAGTATCGTAGGTCTGCCCGGATCAAGGCCCCACCTTCTGAGAATCACTTCTTTATCGTTGTATCTTCCCTGAAAATAGAAATCAAGTTTGGGCAAGCCTATCAGATGGACTTCGCTTTTGCCTATCGCTCCGGAGTTGGCTATGGAATCGACCCGATGCTGTCCCTCGACGAATATCTGGTAGCGATGTTTGACAGAGCCGGCCAGGTTCCGATATAGGATATTTTTAATTCCTGTTCCATGATTAAGAAAACACAATAATGTCTTGCCATAAGCTTTTGCGTTTTTTATGGTATCGCCGGCGATTACGACATCGAATCCCCTGGTTTCGCGGGTAAACCGATAGCCGTTTTGTTTCCAGGTTTCAATTATGGGTGGAACATAGGCGAAATCTATAAAGAATTTCCGCTTTTTCTCATATTCCAGGGAAAACCAGACATCATATTTATCATTTTTGAGTAATAATTCAATAACCGGATCAAAGGCCGCCTTATGATATACATAGCCGATTTTAAACAGGATTTTTATCTTGCTCAATTAGCTTTTTCCCTTTCCCGAGTCAGACCGAATCCAGCATAGCCGTCAATTTATTTCCATAAAAGAAACGTTTATTTGAGTTTTGTCAACCGGAATTAATAAATAATATTAAATTTTAGGCCGCCTTTCTACCTATGAATGCTATGGAACGAAATGTCCTAAAAAAAACCCCTCAGCCTGACCAAATAGCAAGCTAAGGGGTTTTAAATGTATCTCTTAGATTTTATTCTGATTCCGCCTCATGCCCGTGATTATCATCAGGTTTCGATGCGGGTTCGGATTTCGATTTCTTCTCGACTTCGGTTTTGGTGCTGACGGCGAGCTCTTTATCAGAAAATTGCTCGCTTTCCACACCGCTTAACTCCTCGCCGATTATTTCCTGAACCTTAACCGTGCGAGTCGGATGGTCGGCTACGAATTTAGCCAGTTCGTCTTTCTCTCTATGGGCGTAGTATGCTTCAACCGAAAGCAGGATTTTGCGGTTTTTCGAATCGAACTCGACTACCCGAAGCGGGATTTGATCTCCCTCGGAAAAAGCTTCGGCCGGTTTGGATATATCGTGCTTGCCCAACATGTGAGTCGGTACGAAACCTTCGACATTTCCATCCAGCTCGACAATTACGCCCCGGTCCAGAAGACGCGTAATGGTGCCGAGAGTTTCAGTATTCATAGCATATCTTAATTCAAGTTCAGGCCAGGGATCATCAGCTACCTGTTTGAGTCCCAGCGATATCCGCCGGTTTTCTTTATCGATTGAAAGGACACGCACTTCGATATTATCGTTTTTCTTCATAATCTCCGAGGGATGCTGAATCCGCTTGGTCCAGGACATGTCGGATATATGGATTAAACCATCTATGCCATCCTCAATTTCGATAAAAGCGCCGAACGTAGTCAGGTTTCGGACTTTACCTTTCACGGTTGTATTAATGGGATACTTTAAGTCAATTGTCAGCCAGGGATCCGGTTCCAATTGCTTCAAACCCAATGATATTTTCTCATTCTCCTTATCAACCGTAAGAACTACGGCTTCAACTATGTCGCCCACCGCCAGCATCTTCGAGGGGTGCTTGATATGATGAGTCCAAGACATTTCGGAGATATGGATCAAGCCCTCAACACCGCGTTCAAGCTCGATAAAAGCGCCGTAATCGGTAATCGATACGACTTTTCCCTTAACCCGGCTATTAACCGGGAATTTTTCCTCGACATTTTCCCAGGGATACGGCGTAAGCTGTTTTAAGCCCAAGGAAATCCTGCCGGAACCTTGATCGAAATCCAGTATCTTGACTTTGATCTCTTGTCCCAGTTTGGTAATTTCTGAAGGATGATTGATTCTCCCCCAAGACATGTCAGTAATATGTAAAAGGCCGTCGACACCGCCCAAATCGATGAAAACACCGAAATCGGTGATATTCTTAACGATACCTTCCCGTACCTGGCCGGGCTGGATTTCTTCCAATAGCGCTTGACGCATCTCCTTACGCTGTTCCTCCAGAACCGAACGACGGGAGACCACGATATTGCGTCTGCTTTTATTAATTTTGATAATCTTCAATTCCATGGTTTGATTAATTAAAGCGTCGAAATCCGGAACCTGGCGAAGCGCTACCTGTGAACCCGGCAAAAATGATTCCACGCCAAAGAGATCAACGACCAGACCGCCTTTGATCCTGCGGACAACTCGACCGTCGATAGTTTCACCCGCGTCATGAGCGTCCTTGATCTGTCCCCAGACCCTGAGAAAATCGGCTTTCTGTTTGGATAATACCAACTGGCCATCGTTATCCTCGATAGCCTCGAGAAAGACATCGATCTGGTCTCCCACGGCTACATTGATTGGGGGCGTGAACTCGTGAATAGGAATAATTCCCTCGGATTTGAATCCGACATCCACGATAACATCGTCACGAGTAACGGCCATAACCTTGCCCGTTACGATTTCACCCTCCTTGAAATCCTGGATGGTGCTTTCGTACATGACAAGCATTTTATTGTAGTCGTCTTCCGAATACTCCTGTTCCTCGATCTCCTCGGCCGTCATGGCAATCGGAGTATCCAGTTTTTTGATTTTTGTTCTTGGCGCCTTGGTACGAGTTTTTCTTTTTGGCTCTGCCTCAAGCACGATTTTTCGCTTGGCTTGTTCTTTCTTGGCGGTAGCCACGGCTCTTGATTGCTTTTTAGCTTTATCAGTTTTACTCTTAGCACCACCTCCAGTCTTGGTTGTCGTTTTAGCGGTTTTTGTCTTTACCGCCGCACGTTTTTTTTCCGGCATTTAAAAAAGTCCTCCTTAAATTTTCATTTGCCCCAAAGGGCTGATCCTTACGAATCGGCAGATAATATAAACATTATCCGTGATAACGCAATCTATATTTTTATCGGCTGAAGTATCTTTGTATATACCTGTCATTTCAACGTTTTTACAAATCACCCGGCCGACAACTCTTTAATTCTGGCCATTAATAATGATGTGATCTCCGCGTACCCCTCTTTAGAACCGGGCCGGGAGCAAATCCATTCCTTATCTATCAAATCGCCAAAGGAAATTTTCATTCTTTTGCCCAGAAAAATATTCCACCAGGCTTTTCTGGTATTTTCCATATAAACCGGCACAATCGGAACGCCGGCTTTATGAGCCAGCATACCTACCCCGATTTTGCCTTCCATTATCCGGCCGTCTTTTGATCGCGTTCCTTCCGGGAACATGATTAAAGCTTTATCCTGTTTTAGAAGCAAGATAGACTTCTTTACCACTTCGAGATCGAAACCGAATCTATCGACCGGGAAAGCATTGACTTTCTTGATGAATTTACCAAGAAAAAACGGTTCAAACAGCTCTTTTTTAGCCATAAACCATAATTCGCGGGGGACGGCCGCGCCCAGCAGGAACGGATCGGCGCCGGCGATATGGTTGGAGGCTATAATCAATCCATTCTCGGCCGGTATTCTATCTCGACCTATAAGTTTCAATCGGCCAAGGGAGCGCATATAGGCATTTATAATGAAATGGCAGAACCAGTAAGTATGATTTACGCGGTTTTTTTCAGACATATCCGATATATTTTCTCCACCTGTTGATCGAATGTCAAATTGGTCGTGTCCACTTCAATAGCATCGGCGGCTTTTTTCAACGGCGAATGCTGACGGCTGGAATCTATATGATCTCTTTTTTTCAGGTTGTTTTTGAAAGTGGCTAAATCGTCTTTCAGGGCGTTTTTCTGTAAAAGCCGCCTTTTAGCACGTTCGTCCAGATCAGCAACGAGGAATATTTTAACATCCGCGTCCGGGAAAACATATGTTCCAAGATCTCTGCCCTCAGCTACGATATTGTAATCACGAGCGAACTGCCGCTGGAGTTTTTGCATGAACTCCCGAACCACATCCACGGCGGCTACTTCCGATACGAAACCATCGACTTCGTTACTGCGAATATTGTCAGTAATATCGATACCGTCTATAAATATAAGCAATCCATCATTTTGGGGTTTGATATCGATATTCGTTTTTTGTAATACGCTCTGGATATGTTGGGTGTCGCTAAATTCCTTTATGCCAAGCTGTAGGAACTTAAAAGTTATAGCCCGATACATCGCGCCCGTGTCAAGATATACATATCCGAGCTTTTTAGCCAGGGCTATGGCGGTTGTGCTTTTGCCGGAACCGGCCGGACCATCGATTACTACTGCTTTGCCCATAGTTACAAACCCACCAGATTTCTAAGCTTAATAAGTTGAGGGTTTTTAATCAAAACGAATTTCCCTTCGGCCAAATTACCCAGCTTGAGATTGCCGTAGGATATTCGTTTCAGGTTTATCACGGGATGGCCAACGGTCTGAAACATACGGCGTACCTGGCGTTTCCTGCCTTCGTGAATGGCAATTTGGACTATGCTGGCATTTTGTTCTTTGATAATCAATTTGGTTTTAGCCGGCGCGGTTATGCCATCATCCAGCATTATCCCCTGTTCAAGGTTTTGAAGTGAGGAATTATCGATTGCCCCTTCGCATTTTACTTCATAGGTTTTATTCACTTTATACCGGGGATGAGTCAAACGAAAGGCCAAATTACCGTCATTGGTAAACAAAAGCAAGCCCGATGAATCATAATCCAGGCGGCCTACCGGAAAAACCTTGCCTTTATAGCCCTTTAACAGCATCGTAACCAGTCGCTTATGATGAGGATCGCGGGTTGACACCAAAAAGCCCGGCGGCTTATTCATCATGATATAATAAGTGCCCTCGTCCGGCGAAACAATTCGACCATCGACTTCGACCACGTCCTTGAAATCCTTGACATCTATGCCCAGTTGGTTGACCGGATGGCCGTTCAATCTAACTCTGCCCTGAAGGATCAGATTATCCGCATGACGGCGTGAGGCGACGCCTGATCTGGCAAGATACTTATTGATTCGCATCAAGTTATAACTTTCGAATTAGCGCAATAATTGCCAAGACCAATATTAGACATAGACTTCATCGACTTAACTTCCAGTATTTCAAACATAAATATAAAATAACCAGTAGAAAACCCTTTTTCTCTGGTAGCCAAATAATCTAATATATTGATATATTTAAGCAAGCAAAATCAATAAATCGTGAATTGTGGCCTGATAAACCTTTAAATACTAATTCTATGAGCAAAGTACCAACTACCTATGAATATCTGACGTATAACTATTCGGGCAACGTTATATCAGTTTTCTCTTCTGTCTCAATAATCAACTCGTCAATTGTATCATCTTCAAGCGGCTCGATATCATCTTCAAAATTTTCCGCACGGCTGCCATTACCATTATCATCATCGCTTTCACCGGGCTTAACCAGTCTCAGC
>CAZFSN010000046.1:0-16893 GCA_964521815.1 uncultured Ignavibacteria bacterium
CGCGGCGTACATTTTCGAGGTGTTGCCGATATCCCCGCGTTTGGCATCGAGAATTACCGGTATGTGATCCGGGATATAGCTGATTATTTCTTTGAGAAGTGAGATCCCTTCGGCGCCGAACTGCTCGTAAAAAGCCGAGTTCGGTTTATAAGCGCAAATCAGATCATCAGTAGCATCGATAACGGCTTTTAAAAACTCTTCCATACCGGATAAAGATCGCGTGATATTAGAAGGCAACTTATTTATATCAGGGTCGAGGCCGACACACAACCAGCTTCTGTTTTTTAAAGCGGCTTTGATGAGTTTTTCTTTGAAATTCATATCAAGTCTTTCCAACGATTCCAATGATATCTGTCACATGTTTGCAATTATTATTTTCCAGATAAACGCTTAATTCATCTATGACACGCAAAAATATAGTTGGTTCGGCGAAACAGGCGGTGCCGATTTGAACTGCCGAAGCCCCGGCCAGTAAAAACTCTATCACATCACCGCCGGATGATATCCCGCCCAAGCCGATAACCGGTATTTTCACACTTGAAGCCACATTATAAACCATCGCCAACGCCACCGGCTTGATCGCCGGGCCGGATAAGCCTCCGAATTGGTTGGATAGTTTGAACTTCTTTGTTTCGATATCAATAGCCGTCCCGACCAGAGTGTTAATCAGCGAAATGGCATCGGCGCCGGCATTTTCTACGGCTTTAGCGATGGCAACTATATCGCTAACATTGGGCGAAAGCTTGGGGATAACTGGAACGCGGCTGACCCGCTTGCAGGCTTCGGTTACCTTGGCCGCGCTTTCAGGCGAGGCACCAAACTCCAGCCCGCCTCTGTCGACATTCGGGCAGGAGATGTTTATTTCAATTGCATCGACGCCCGGTTCGGCGGAAATCCTTTTGGCCAGATACTTGTAATCATCGACTGTAGTACCGGCGATATTGACAATTACGGCCGTATCGATTTCCCGCAGCCGGGGCAATTGGTCAGTGATAAATTTATCCAATCCTACATTAGTCAAACCGATAGCATTTAACATACCGGCGCCGGTTTCCGCTACTTTCGGCGGGGGATGACCCGTGCGCGGCAAAGGCGTAATCGATTTGGTCACGATCCCGCCAAGCTTGTCAAGATCGAAAAAGTCGGCCGCTTCCTCGCCATAGCCGAAACAGCCGGAGGCCGTCAGAATCGGATTTTTCAATTTCAACCCGGCTATTTCTACCCTAAGATCTACTCCCATATTATCTCCGACGCTTCGAACACCGGGCCTTCCCGGCAAACTCTGGCCAGACGGAATCCGCGTTCATCCTCGGTAATAATACTGTCATTCTTTTTAATCTTAACCGCGCAGCCATTGCAGACACCCCAACCGCAGGGCATCAGTTGTTCAAGCGATAAATAACAGGTCAATCCATAGCAGATTTCTGCCAATTTTTTCAACATAGGTATTGGCCCGCAACCGTAGATAATCGGATTGAAATCCGGTTCGGCGGTCCTTCTTCGAATCAATTCAACAGCCAGTGGTTCGGTAACGAAACCGCTGATTCCCTGACTGCCGTCATCGGTGGCCGCGATATATTCGATTCCCAGTGATCGCAATTCCTCATGACCGAATAACTCATCGCGGGTGCGAGCTCCAGAATAAAAATGCAAAGTGTTCGGCGGATAACCTTGCGCTAATAATTTCTCCGCCAAAAATTGCAAAGGCGGCAGACCAACGCCGCCGGCCGCGAAATAAATGTCCTGTCCGGAAGGAGGTATATCAAATGAATTGCCGAGCGGCCCCGTGATATAAACCATCTCACCCGGCTTCTTTTTCTCCATAATGCCTGTCATTCTGCCGGCTTTTTTTATGCTAATCGTAATTAAACCTTTGGCCGCTTTATGTATCGAGAAAGGCCGCGGCCATAAACAAGATTCACTTTGAGGAAGCTTGAGCTGGATAAATTGACCCGGCTGAGCTGTCAGGGCTATTTCAGGGTATTCAAGGTCGATGGCAAATACTTTATCAGAATGGCTTATGACACTATGAATTCTGGCTAAATCTGAGTACTTTCTCACGGGCCGGCTTCTCAGTAGGGACTGTCAAGATCATTGTGTTTATATCGATCTTCCCAGCCTTCGGGTGGTTCGAAACTGACATCGTAGCGGAAATAATCATCGAGCGTGGAAAGATCCTTGACCGTGGACATATCGAAAGTGGTTTGCAAAAGCGCCTGGACAGCCAGAGAATCAATCAGGTCATTGCCTGATGTCCCCAGCATTTCTTGTTCGATTATATTGCCGAATAAATCGAGCTTGATTTTAAAAGTCACTCTTCCTTTTTGTTTGATTCTGGCGTTCATAAGTTCGGCCGGATATATAAATTCTCCCGTATCTTTGACCGCCGGCGCCGGGGGAAGCGTATTCGCGGCCAGCCTGAGCGAATCGGCCCTGGCCCGACTCAGCGAATCCTGCAGGGGATTTTGTTCTTCTCTCGGGGTGTTCTGTACCGGCGGCTTTTTGGGATTGGCCGGTTTTGGTTTTTCAATCAAACCCATTTTTATTTGCGCGTTTAGCGCGTAAGGCGTCTCCGGATATTTTTGAGCTACTTCGGAATAAGCCAGGTAAGAGGCGCTATCGCCGTCTTCGGTCAGCATCAAATCGGTCAGCCAGGCCCGGGCATAGGCGCTCTTGGCGGCATATTCCGATTGAGGAAATGCTGTCTCTATGTAATTAAATAAATCAATCGCCGCCACCGGATCATTATCAATAAAATATTTGTTCTCCGCGTCCCGATAAAATCGCCCCACATCCTGATCGATCGGGATTTCGATATTGTCGGTTTTGGTTATCGCGATTTCAGCCTGGCTTGATGTCGGATAGTCCTGTACAAGCCTGTCATACATCTTATGAGCATTTAAAGTGTCTTTCCTGTCCTCGTAAATAAAAGCGGAGGCCAGAAGCGCCTTGGGCGCGTATTCCGATTGGGGGTAGGTATCGGCTAAAAGAATATATTCATGCAGCGCGGAATCAGGCTGATTAAGATCATGATGGTATAATTCGGCCAGGAGGAACCTGACCTCGGCATCCTCATTGATTTTTAACGAATCAGCCTCCGGCAAATCAGACCGGGAAACAGCCGAGTCAGCCAGACTGTCAATCTTGCCAATACTTGGGCCGGATAAGCTATCGAGAACCGGGAATTTATTTTCACCGGCGGTTAAGCTGTCCTTTGTGTCAAGCGTATCCATTCCGGGCGCGGATAAACCATTAATCATTGCCCTAAATGCCGGTCCCAATTTATCTATATCCGCGAGTTTCTCCGATGAGTCCGCGGGCTGATCGTTTTCGACCGCCCTATCCGGCCGCGATGAATCCGAAACGTTCGTACTGTCAAGTACCGCGGTCGTATCAGATATCGCTTTAGTGGAATCGGGATTACTTTCTTGTTGAGCGTCCATCCCCAATTTGTTTCGGTAGGTTTCCAATTTAGAAATTTGGGCGGATTTCGCCAGGGCCAGGTTCCGAAAAGGTGAATCTCTTTTTTCCTGAGTGGCTTTATTGTAATAATCTTTGGCTTTTTCAAGATCGAAAATGTTGTTTTGATAGATTAATCCCAGATGATAATAAGCTTCCGCCGCCTGATCGGATTTGGGAAATTGTTCGATCACTTTTAAATATTCTGTTATGGCTTCATCTATATTACCCGATAAGAATATGCCCTCCGCCAGCTTCAGACGAATAAGCGAGGAGCGGTTGAAATACCTTTCCTGGCCGGCTAATTTGGAAAATATCGACATCCCCAGATTAATCGAATCAGCGTTCAAGGCGGCTGAACCATAAGCGTATTGAGCGTCAAAATAAAGTTCGTGCGAAGGTTTATAATTGTCGATCAATTTATAGGCTTCCAGCGCCGAGAGGTAATCGCCCAGGCTGTCATAACAGACGGCCACGAAAAATTGCGCGGCGGCCGCGGAATCTGATTTCGGGTAAGCTTTCAGATATTTCTTGAACGAGCCGGCAGCGTTAAGATATCTGCCATTTATAAAATCAATATAGGCTATTATAAAGTCCGCGTCATCTTTATACGAACTTTTTTTCATGCCCTTTATATGGTCAAAGGCCTCTATGGCAAGATCATATTTTTTCATCCAGAATTGACCCATCCCAATATAGAAATAGGCGTCATCCACGTATTTTGAATTAGGGTATTTGACAATTAATTCTCTGAAACTTTTATCGCTGGCGACATATTCCGTCATATTGTAGCGAGCTTTGCCCACAAGCCAAAGCGCGTCATCGATATATTTTGATTTGGGGTGATACAGGATTACCCGATTGGCTTTATCAATAGCCGATTTATATAGAGATTTGTCGTTCATGGAGATAGTCGGTTCCGCCGGCGGTGAGGCTCTGTTTACAAACTCGGTTTCATGTTGTTGATTGGGCTGAGCGCTCCGGCGTTGATTTTTTTCGGCGTCATTAAATTTCCGTTCGGCATTATAAAAAGTGTTGTAGTACACACATGATGTGAACAGCAAAAAAACGCCGAGTAAAAATAGTTTTCTGGTCATATCGTTTATATAATATAACTTATGCGGTTATGTTCCAAGATTTATTTTTTGCCGATTGTATATTTTGTCAATGAATATCTGAACCTTTTGGCTAATACCGGATATATATCATTTCATGTAATATTAATTTATTGATTTAGCGCGGCAATTTTGCTAAATATCGTTTAAATGTTTAGGGAGCGTTGAACAAGCCCTTAATACTGGAACTATGAAAAGAATAAGGTTTAGAGTCAAGATTAATGGAAACAATAGAAATCAACTATCGTAATAATAATTTAAAAAGGAGTTTAAGATGTGGATTGGCATATTTTTAATCTGCCTCGGAGCATTGTACCTTCTCCGCAACCTGCACATAATATACGGTAATGTCTGGAATTGGGCCTGGCCTTTACTGCTTATTTGTATCGGATTGGGAATTTTATTCAAGCCCGGCTGGCACTGTATTACGACCCACACCGATAAAAAAACAGATGATAGTTCCTTAAACACATAGGACTATCTCTCGTAGAAAAATAATCAAACCGGCTGCTGACCGTAAATTATGAATTGACTTCATTAATGCCTTTAATCGCGATAAATTGGCCGACATAAAAAGCCGGATTTTTGAAAACCCGGCCTTATTATTCATTTTCAAACTGAATGACTATTCGGCTTGAGTGAAAACGGCATTATGGAATTTAAGAACTTCCCTGAGCCTGTCGGCAATATATTTCGTATGACCGGCATCCGTGCCCGAATAACCAGAATAAAGGTCATAAGTATGAGGTATGCCGATAGTAGCTAATGCTTCGTGGAAAGCCGCGGCATGATAATTAAATCCCAGGTCATCGTTTTCGCCGCAATCGATATAAACCGCCGTATTAGCCAGCGAAGCGGCATAACCACCTGAAACGAGCATCGTTAATGGGTCGTTATCCAGCCAGGCTTGCCAGATCGTTGATTCTTCAGCTAACTGGCCATCTATGCCAAAAGGCAAATCAACGCCGATAAATAAGGATTGGATGTGGACGAGACGGTGGAAATAAGTAGTATCGGAATCGAAATAATCATGCGGCGTAAAAGCAGCACCCATCGCGAACATCATCGAAGTCACGCGCTTACTGGCAGATGGTTCTATGGCATAGAACCCTGCCGTATCACCTGGTGTAAAATTGTTTTCCGCGTACATGGCCGGTAATAATCCTTGAAGGTAGGGAAACGCCAGAGGAGCAGACATCGATGAGACCGAGCCGAAAAGTTCCGGGTGCTTCATAGCCAGTTTCATCGCGCCATATCCGCCCATCGAATGGCCGCTGATACCGCGCCTTTGGGCCAGCGTATCGACACTGAACCAGTCGCTTAAGTAATCAAGGAGATCGTTAACAATAAAGTCTTCAAAATCACCGGCAAATGATTCATAAACCGGATGGCCTAATGAGTCTACCGCATTGATTTCCGGCGAATTCGTATAGAAGCTTCCGCCAAATTCATTGCTGCAATCAGGCGTAACAACCACCATTGGTTCTATCTCACCGGTTGAAATCATTTCATCAAGAATATCTTTTAACAGGAACAAGTCGGAATAATAAGTGTAGGTCCCGCCATAACCATGAAGTAACAGAAGCACCGGGTAATCGGTCGACGTAACTACATAATCGATATAAGTAGTGTCGTAGTGCGTGTTTCCGCCGATCGTAGTATCGATATAAACCTCGAAAGAATCCACCGATGATACATGATAATCGGGCGGTTCATAAACATATACCGGGCGGCCGACTGCTTCATATATAACATTATGTTCCAGGCTGGGGGAATTAACAAATGCTCTAAGCATCGTGCCCGAAGAAATAGTCGGATCGGCCGGGTTATCCTTGGTCGAACAACCCCAGAAAGCTATTATCGAAATTAACGCTATTACAATAATTTTTTTCATCATCTTCCTCCCCGATTAAAACCTGTATGTTATGGATAGATGGTTGGCTATCAGATATGCTTTGTACAGCCCCGGATAGTTGTCGAAATCACTTCCGGCGGCAATATCCTCAGGAATATCTCTTGAACTGAAATGTATATATTCGAAATTATAGCCTAATTCCCAATTGCTTATGTTGACCGAAGCCCCAAGGTTACCGCTATATTTCGAACCGATATCCATGAAAAGCGGGCTGAATGTTTCATCCGGTATGGGCGATGGATCATAGTAAAAACCAAATAAGCACGCGAATCGGTCGGAAACCTGATATTGCCCGCCCAGGCTGACTCTCAAGATATCCTCCCACTTGGTTCTTATAACCAAGGATTCGGTCTGTTCGCCGGGCGGCGGTTCACCGGTCGCGACCGTGTCGATTTCGATAATGATCGAATCGAGGCTCGACCATAAAGTGTAGGATAAGTCCATCGTCAATAGAAGTTTTTTCGAAGCTTTGTACGCAAAACCTATTCCGGCGTCCGCGGGTAATTTTAAGTCGGCGGAAGCGTTATTTTTCCAATTTCTGGGCTCATCGGAGAAAATATATGTAATAAGATCTATTTCTTCCTGTGAACCGGCTTGTGACAAAGCTATATTTTCAAGATCACTATTATTAATCGTAAAAAGCGTACTGGCAACATCGCCTTTTAACTTAAGCGTGGTCGGAGTCTTACCGGAAAGGCCGACTTGTAGCTTATCGGAGAATTTATAAAGAACGCCGAAATTCGCGCCATAGCCCCAGCCGTCGCCTTTAAGAAAGGCATCCACGGCCAGAAAATCGTGCGGACGCGGCAGAGTAGTAGGATTAAGCAAAGTTTTGCGAAATTCGATACTGCCGCGCATAATCGACATACCCGCCCCAAGCATCAACTTGCCGTCCATAAACGATTTGGCAATCGACGGGTGAATATCTATAACCTTTAAATCGGCTGAATGATTCCAGGTGGGAAATTCACCGGAGACATCATCATAAGCGGGCTTAAACAGGTTCCAGCTGCTGCCCAGAGCATATGGCACGAACATCGCGACGCCGAATACTATATCATCTCTGGATGGTATCTTATAAAAGCCGGAGGCATTGGCGGCAAGATGAGTCTTGCCCTTGGGATAACGTGTTCGATCGTTTTTGTAACCAACCTCATAACCGCCATACCGGATAGTTGGTTTATATTGGGGAATGGGATTAATGCCAATACCCATGAAATTAACTTCAGTTTGCGAAAGTTGAGCCAAGCCGGCCGGATTCCAATAAGCGGCGCTCCAATTATCCGCCAGCCCTCTGAACGCGCCCCCCATCCCGATAGCTTTGGATCCGACACCGGATAATGCTAATCCCCCGCTATAAGCGCCGGCAGCCATCACCGAAACCATGAGTAACATCAGTAACGCTTTTTTTACCATTCCATTCTCCTGATATTTATTCGGTTTATTTTTCTTTTCTATCTCGCTAACCTCAATAAGTACAATCAATTTCTGCTTTTATTCCGCCGCGCTTGTTTGTTCCAGGCTGCGGCGAAATAACATTCGTCAAAGTTAATTATTTTTATTCAGCTTGGCAAGATAATCTTTAGCTTCTTTTTGATATTTAATATCAAGCGGGCCCTCCGCCGGCAGAGTAAGACATAGTTCAAATTGCTCTTTAGCTTCTTCTTTATATTTAAGGTCAAGAAGCGAAATGCCATATTCGAGTCGATGATGGATAAATTCAGGCCGGATTTCCACAGCCCTCGCTAAAAGAGGCAGACCTTTTTTCTTGTCGGCTTCGCCCAGACCCATCGGAACCCTAAGAAATTTGGGTTTTTGTGCCACTTCCCGATGCCAGCGTCCCAAAATATGGTAAGCGCCGTCATTGTCAGGATCAAGCTCAAGAGTTATTTCAGCTTCCTTCTTGACTCTTTTGGCCAGTCCAATACTTTTAAATACTCCTTTAAACAAGGCTATTTTGCCCAATGCCCGGGCTAATTGAAAATGCCCCTCGGGCTGAAGCGAATCCAGGGCAATTGTCCTTTCGGCGGCCTGGGATGCTTTTTCATATAATTCGAGCTGTTGGTCTTTGGGCTGAAGTTCGGCGAACAGATTCAAGCTGTTAGCCAATTTCCAGTTAGCCTCCACTGATGTTGAATCTAAAGCTACCGCTTGCCCGAATTTATCACCGGCGGCTTGATATTCATAAATCGCCATCAAAGAATCACCCTGGGCTATCAAGCTATCGATTTCTTCGGCCATAACGCAGTTGACTGACAGGCTAATACCAAATAGCAGGAGTACAAAATTTCTCATTTAAAATACCTTTCCAACGAAAAATAAAAATAAGAAAGAGCCGGTCAGATGTCAACAATTGAATGATATTAATTTCAAGGTTGAATATAGACAATAAAATATGCGAGAGTGTATCACCGGCCAGGCTGATGACTGAGCAAAGATATTCTTCAGTTGTCGAGTAGCGCCCTATTTAGGGACTGGAAAGTCCCGACATTCCAGCCGGGGGTTCGGCAAACTTCAATTTCCGATGATCTTAGAGCTTGAAAATTTTTTCTCTATGATTCGTGACATTCTTGGTGGCGTTTCTGGTATCGACAACCAGCTTGGCTTTATCGACCAGCCATTGATAATTATAATCGGAATGATTGGTAATTATAGCCACGCAGTCGGCTGAACTGACATTTTTAGCGTTCATCGGCGCCGATTTAAACATCGTGCCGCCATCCAAAGTCAATTCACCGACATAAGGATCGTTATATGTTACTTGAGCGCCTTTTCTTTCGAGTAATTTCAGAATATCCAGCGCCGGTGATTCGCGAACATCGGAAATATCTTTCTTATATGCTACACCTAATACCAGCACCTTGGCTCCATTAAGGGATTTTTTCTGGAAATTCAGCGCGGCGGTTATTTTCTCGACCACATATTCGGGCATGCCCGAATTTATATCGCCGGCCAATTCGATGAATCTGGCATAGTAATTTAATGAACGCAATTTCCAGGACAGATAATGCGGATCAATCGGAATACAATGCCCGCCCAGGCCCGGACCGGGATAAAATGGCATGAAACCGAAAGGCTTGGTCGCGGCGGCATCGATAACCTCCCAAACATCGATCTCCAGACGATCACACATCAAAGCAACCTCGTTAACCAGACCGATATTAACCGACCGGAAGGTGTTCTCCAGAAGTTTGACCATCTCGGCGGCCTTGGTCGAACTGACAGGTATTACCTCGGAGATAACCTGCTCATACAAGGTTTTGACGACTTTACGGCAATTAGGCGTAACGCCGCCGACAACTTTGGGCGTATTATGCGTGCTAAACGTACTATTTCCCGGATCGACTCGTTCCGGCGAGAATGCCAGGAAGAAGTCCGTGCCGACTTTCAAACCTTTTTCCTCCAGCAGGGGCATTATTAATTCCTCGGTGGTGCCGGGATAAGTGGTTGATTCCAGAACGACCAGCTGGCCTTGATGAAGATATTTTTTGATTTCATTAACCGCCGATAAAATAAATGACACATCGGGGTCTTTGGTTTTGTTCAAGGGCGTGGGCACGGCGATTGTCACGCAATCGGCTTCTTTTAAGGCGGTGAAATCCGATGTGCATTTAAGACGTTTTAAGTCCGTTAATTCCTTGACCTGATAGTCTTTAATGTCATCTATATGGGACTTGCCGGCGCTAATTGTTTTGATCGCCCTTTCGCTGATATCTATACCGGTAACTTTGAATCCCACCCGGCCAAATTCGACGGCTAAGGGCAGGCCAACATAACCCATGCCGATAAGGGCAACATTGGCGGAACGATCAAGAATTTTCTTTTCCAGCTGTCTGGCCAAATTCGCCCCAACGGCTGTTTTAACCGACACTTTTGTAGTGCTTGATGCCTTGGCTTTGCCGCCGGCTTTTTTCTTGTTTTTCTTCACAACTGCTCCTTCTATGCGAAAATGGAGTTTACGTTTTTATCTGACCAAATTATCGTCAGTAATACACAAAAAATAATGCTCTGTAAATAATAATATTAAGATGTATTAACGGTATTTTGATGGCTGATAACATTTTATTATTAGAGTCGCGAAATTCTATTTTCATATTATTAACCGGCTTGCCGAATTGTTTAAATTTGCGGTACAAGTTGATTTATCCAGTAATCATAAAGATCGCGCAAAGTCTGGTTTATCGCGATCTTGGGCTCCCAGCCGGTTTCCGATTTTAGCCTTTCGGGCGAACCGATAAGTATCGGAATATCGACCGGGCGCAGTCGCGATGGGTCGGCGATCAACTTGATTTTCCTGGTACTAAACGAGGTGATTATTTTCAATAAATCAGCCAATGGATAACCCTGGCCGGAACAAACATTATATGGCCGACCCGATTGACCTTTTGTTATAATCGCCCAATAAGCTCTAACTGTATCGCGTACATCGGTGTAATCACGGATAACTTCCATGTTGCCGACTTTAATTTCGGGAGGTTTTAAGCCCAATTCTATTTCGGCTGTCTGAAAAGCCCAATCGGACAGGACGGCGACGGTTTTTTGGCCGGGCCCGGAATGAGAAAAAGCGCGAACACAATATATCGGCAAGCCATAAGCTTTGAAGTATTGATAAGCCAATAAGTCGACCGCGGCTTTGGAGACCGCGTAGGGGTTTACAGGCCTTAATGGCGCATCCTCAGTAACCGGTACCTGATCCGGAGTAAGTTGGCCATAAATTTCGCTCGATGAGATAAGCATGGTTGCCGGCGGATTTTTAAGATTCAAAATGGATTGAAGTATATTAAGAGTACCATTAATATTTATTGACATCGTCTCGGCCGGATTTTCGAAAGACAATTTCACCGATGATTGGGCCGCCAGATGGAAAATCAGATCAGGCGAGTATTGTTTGATTATTTCATCGACCACAGCGCTATCGCGTAAATCGATGGCTATTGATGTTATTTTATTTCGCCATTCTTCTTTAAATCGAGCAAATCTGGCGCCGGCATCATCAATCATATCCAGGCCGATAATCTCATAATCATGGTTCAATAATAGCTCGATAAGATGAAATCCCGCGAAACCATTATAACCGGTAACTAAAGCTTTCCTGGCCAACTTTTTCCTTTCGGTTTTATAACGAGAGTTGAATATAACAAAATAAAACTCTTTGCCAAGAAAATAATGTACTTTAAATATCAGACGAGCAGCGCCTTAAGTTGCGGCGCATAAAAATCAATTGCCAATGCGGCTGAAAAATCGTAGAATATTTTTCGATAAGTCAAAACATACCAGAGAATATTTTTTGATGGAGGTATGATGAAAAACCTAAATAAAACGTGGTTATTTGCTTTAAGCGGCATTTTAATAAGCCTTACTTTCTGCAGTAAAGATAATCAGGCCGAATTAAAGAAAGAACAAAAAACAGCCATAGTTCAGGAGTTAAAAATGAAAAATATCGAAATTACCAGCCCGGCGTTTGCGGAAGGCGACACTATCCCGGTAAAATTTACCTGCGATGGATCGGACGTTTCGCCGGAACTAACCTGGTCGGCGCCGCCGGAGGGCACGAAATCGCTGGCATTGATTTGCGATGACCCGGACGCGCCGCGAGGGACCTGGGTACACTGGGTGCTTTTCAATATCCCGCCGATTGTAGTAGGTCTATCCGAAGCTGCCGAAATTAGCCAAACGGATAGTACGAAAGGCGCGATTGAGGGAGTAACCGATTTCGGCAATAACTCCTATGGCGGCCCCTGCCCGCCGCGAGGCCCGGCGCATCGCTACTTTTTTAAGATCTACGCTCTGGATCAGGCTCTTGATTTGACTCGGCAAGCGAAAAAAGCTGATATTGAAAAAGCCATGAAAGGCCATATCCTGGGTATGGGGCAGTTAATGGGGAAATACCAGAGGAAGTAATTGACAGGATGTTAACTCAGGAGACTATCTCTTAAAGAGTTTTTCCGGCGTATTTTTATTCTATAAATGGCGGTCATTGCGAGGGAGGCCGAAGGCCGACCGCGGCAATCTGTCAGCTTTTTGAGGCACTCTCCTTAGTAGCAAATTTATTTGCTTATGGTATGACAAGCCGCGATTTTTCATAGCCAAGTTTAAGTATGACCTCTCGCAGTTTGTATTCCATCATGGGCGGGCCGCATAAGAAAATCAACGGATTATCATCCGGCGGTGGCAGGTGCTTCTTGAGATGATTGTCATCGATAAAGCCGCTATGCCCGCGCCAATTTGGGGATGGCTCATCCACGGTGAGTACGCATCTGAAATTGTCGTACTTGGCGGCATAATCTTCAAACTCATCGTGCAAGATAATATCCTGCTCTGTCTTATTGGCAAATAGCAAGGTCATGTCGGTCTTGTAACTGCGGCGTATGGCTGTGCGGATTATAGCTATCATCGGCGTGACCCCCGCCCCGCCGGCAATCATGGCGATTTTATCGGCCATCGATGGCTCGAAATGGCCGCCCTTTGTCGGACCTGCCAATAAGATCTCATCACCGATATTTTTTTCATGGATATAACCCGACATCAAACCATTGGGATAACGTTTTATGATTAGTTCAAAAAAGCCGACATCATCCGGTGTCGATGATGGCGTGTAAGGTCGTCGATGGTCCTGCCCATTTATGTGGGCCTGCATCATCATGTGATCGCCCGGCAGTAAATCGAGGGTGGCTTGAACCGGCAATTCGAATTTGAAGGACTTCGTATCATGAGTAATCTGTTTTATTTCGATTATTTTATAATTAACAGGTTCGACCGATTTGATTTTTTCCATCTTAAACTCCGCTAAATATATCTACAAACACCCCATGTGATGGGCTATAAATCACATCTTATATACATACCAAATAGCTCATAAATCCAGATATTTTTTTGTGAATAATTTCCCAAATGGGCTACTCGAAGTTTTACTAAAAAATCCGGATGTTAGATAAAATATACCTTTATAAACAATCCATAAATCATTAATGAAACTGAACGTCTCTGTTTATAACGCATTCATATATAATAGATTACAAAATAGTCATGTTGTTGATGGCATTGCGGAAACACTCCGCTTTGTGGATGATAATTATTTTTAGTCACGTAAGACTTTGGCTGATGGGGGATTGTAAAATTGTTTGTTTTTTTTCGGGAAAAATCTTGACAGAAATCACATTTAAAAATAATATGAAACTCCCCGCTGAAAAATATGAGTTGCGTTCGGAGGGGTCAGCAAAAAATTAAAATCTGGACTCATTGAAAGCAAAGGGGCTTTTATGGTCGCTTTTAATTGCGGTATAGATGTGCAATCATCATCGGGACAAAAAACAGCCGTGATTCTGGAAAGTATCACGCCCAATGCCGAGGACTTAATTGAACGGGCTTGCCGGACCTGCTATTTGTCGTTCCATCGCTATGATCCGCCAAAGTCGACCGAGGAGTTGATTAAGAAGGTCATCCGTAAAAAGCACCATTCGGTTCTGGAGCACGCTAACGCCACTTTCCGGATCAAAGGCGGGTCGCGCGTATTTACGCATGAACTGGTCCGTCACCGGCTGATATCGCCATCGCAGGAAAGCCAGCGTTATGTTTGCTATGCCGATAAGCCCGGCCGTAAAAAGACTAAAGAGTTCGAATTTGTCACGCCGCCGAGCTTTATCGGCGAAAACTATAATTTCGCCGAAGCGTACAATAAACAGGCGGAACAATGCTTTCAACTTTATGAGAAAATGCTCGATGCCGGCGTGCCGCCGGAAGACGCCCGTTACATTCTGCCCAATGGGACGACATCGGAAATTGTTATAACCGCTAATTTCCGGGAGTGGCGTCATTTTATCTGGATGAGGGCCAATCCGCGGGCGCATTGGGAGATTAGAAAAGTCGCGCTTGACATTTTGAGGATTTTACAAAAAGAGGCGCCGATCGTGTTCTGGGATTTTGTCATTGACGAGGAAAACTTATCAGCCGCGGGGGAAGTTGAAACTTAAGCTGATAATTTCTATTTATATAAAGTAGTTACTCAGGAGAGGGGAAATGCAAATAGAAACCACTGGCATCAAATTGCAGTTATCGGAGAACTCATTAACGGTTCTTCGTCGCCGCTATCTGGCGAAAGATGACAAAGGCCGCGTTATCGAAACGCCGGAGAATCTTTTCGCGCGGGTGGCATCCGCTATTGCCGAACCGGATATCAAGTTCGGCGCGACAGTCGAACAAGCCGAACACACTGCTCTGGAAATTTTCAACATGATGGCCGAATTGGAGTTCGTGCCCAATTCGCCGACTTTGATGAACGCCGGCCGCCCCCTCGGCCAGCTTTCAGCCTGTTTCGTTATTCCTATCGATGATTCGATGGAGTCGATATTCGACGCGGTCAAATCGGCAGCGCTGATACATAAATCCGGCGGCGGCACCGGCTTCTCGTTCTCGCGGCTTCGCCCCCGCAACTCGATGGTCGCTTCCACGTCGGGAGTGGCTTCCGGCCCGGTCTCGTTCATGAAAGTTATCAATTCCGCCACCGAGGCGGTCAAGCAAGGCGGTACCCGCCGCGGCGCCAATATGGGCATACTGCGCATAGACCATCCCGATATTCTTGAATTTATCTCCTGTAAGGATGATTTGACTGAACTGACCAATTTCAATATTTCAGTCGGGGTAACCGATTCTTTTATGAAAGCGGTTGAACTGAATACCACTTATCCGCTAATCGATCCGCTCACCGGCAAGCAATGCATCCGCGATGGCGAACCGCAGACGCTCGATGCCCGCGAAGTGTTCGAAACGATAGTCGAGCACGCGCATAATTCGGGCGAACCCGGCGTGGTGTTTCTCGATAAGATCAATAAAACCGAACATACATCCAAGATCGGCCAAATCGAGGCGACCAACCCCTGCGGCGAACAACCGCTTCTGCCCTACGAAAGCTGTAACCTCGGTTCGATTAACTTAGCCAAGATGATCAAGACCACCGTCGGCGTATCGCCGGATACGGATTTGTTCAGATGCGAAATCGATTGGGACAAGCTTAAAAAGACAGTTCATAAATGCGTGCATTTCCTCGATAACGTTATCGAGGCCAACCGCTATCCTCTGCCGGCAATCGATCAGGCTACCAAAGCCAACCGGCGTATCGGCCTGGGCGTGATGGGCTGGGCCGACCTTCTGGTGATGCTCGAAATCCCCTACGATTCCGAGGACGCGCTTCACCTGGCCGAAAAAGTGATGGGCTTTATCGAAACCGAAGCCGATTACGCCTCGCAGGAACTTGCTAAAACCAGAGGCAATTTCCCCAATTGGGAGAAATCCGATTTCTTCGACCAAACCACCGGCAACGGTAAGCCGCGCCGCAACTCCACTGTCACCACTATCGCGCCGACCGGCACCATCTCGATTATCGCCGGCTGTTCATCGGGTATCGAACCCTTGTTCGCGGTCGCCTATGAACGCAATGTGATGGACAACACCCGCATGATCGAGGTCAACCCGTATTTCAAACAGAAAGCCAAACAGCTGGGATTTTACTCCGAACCGCTTCTGGAGAAAATCGCCAATCGTAATTCAATCGCCAATATGAACGAGATCCCCGAACGTATCAGGCGGATATTCGTCACCAGCCATGATATCAGCCCCGAATGGCATATCCGGATGCAGGACGCGTTCCAGAAACACACCGAGAATGCCGTCTCCAAAACAATCAACCTGCCCCGCGAGGCCACCAAGGATGATATCCGCAAGGCTTATAATTTAGCCTACAGTTTAGCCTGCAAAGGTGTCACGGTTTACCGCGATGGCAGCCGGCCGTTCCAGGTGCTTTCCACCAAGGCTACTACCAAGGCCGCCGAGCCTCAGGATGAAACCGCCGTAATTAAAGACCGGCCGGAGACTCTGCACGGTATCACCGAGAAGATCAGGACGGGTTTCGGCAATCTGTACGTGACTATCAACACGCACGAGGGCCAGCCGTTCGAGATATTCGCCCAGATCGGCAAATCGGGCCACGACACGATGGCCGATACCGAGGCGGTCTGCCGCATGATATCGCTGGCGCTACGATCAGGCGTGCCGATCGAGAAGGTGATCGAACAGCTCAAGGGTATCGGCGGGGACGCGCAGGTGTTCGGTTCCGGCGGGCTGGTGCGGTCGATGCCGGACGCTATCGCCCAGATACTGCACAAGCATTTCGGCAACGGCAAGGCGGTCAAAGAAGAACGCGATATCTCCACCGACTTATGCCCCGATTGCGGCGGCAAGTTAGCCCACGAATCCGGCTGCATAAGCTGCCCGACATGCGGGTATTCGAAGTGTAAGTAAAGGGGAAAAAGAAAGGGGGTACCGTAGAGTTTTAACAATTTTAGTAATTAATTTGATTTTATTTGATTATATTATTTTTTTAGTTTTTAGGTAAAAGCTTAATTTCGAAAG